>CAIRSO010000475.1 GCA_903881215.1 uncultured Bacteroidia bacterium | reverse complement strand
CGTTCCTTAAACATCATAGAACCCATTCTAAAAGCGGTGGAAGAAGAGGGCTACACTACACCAACACCCATACAATCAGAATCAATTCCGATCATATTAAAAGGCGCAGATCTCCTTGGCTGTGCACAGACAGGAACCGGAAAAACAGCGGCTTTTGCCATCCCGATTCTGCAGTTATTGAGCTCCAATATCATTTTAGGAAGAAAAAAAAAGATCAGGAGCTTGATCGTTACACCAACCAGGGAGTTGGCTATTCAGATTGAAGAAAGCTTTAAGGCCTATGGCCGTCATACCGGATTGACTTGCACTGTTGTATTTGGTGGTGTCAACCAAAATCCACAAACTTCTGCCCTGCGTAACGGCGTAGACATTTTAGTAGCAACTCCAGGCCGGCTGCTGGATTTGATGAACCAGGGTTTCATCACCTTGCGCGACATAGAAATTTTTGTCCTTGATGAAGCCGACCGAATGTTGGATATGGGTTTTATCCACGATGTCAAAAAATTGTTGCTGGCACTGCCTAAAACAAGGCAATCGTTGTTCTTTTCAGCCACGATGCCACCCGATATCGTGAAATTGGCGGGAACAATTTTGCATAATCCCATAAAAGTTTCAGTCACGCCAGATGCCCCCGTTGTAGAAATTATCCGGCAATCTGTCTTTTTTATTGACAAGGGAAACAAAAGTGCGTTGCTACTGGAAATTCTTAAAGATCAGAAAATCAAGACTGCCCTGGTATTCACCCGCACCAAGCATGGGGCAAATACTGTCGTCAAGACGCTTTTGAAACATGATATTTCGGCTGAAGCGATCCATGGAAACAAGGCTCAAACAGCCCGTCAGAGGGCTCTCTCAAATTTCAAGGATCAAACCACCCGTATTTTGGTCGCGACAGATATTGCTGCACGTGGCATCGATGTAGATGATTTGCAATATGTGATCAATTACGAGATACCCAATATTCCGGAAACCTATGTTCACCGGATTGGTCGCACCGGACGTGCCGGAGCCGAAGGTACTGCCTTCTCCTTCTGTGATGCGGAAGAAAAGGAATACCTGAGGGACATTGAAAAGTTGATTGGCAAAAAAATTCCGGTCGGTGAAAATCCGCTCTTTCCACTGGTTGATCACAATCCGGTGAAAACCCAAAGACAACAGCAAGGCCGAGGAAACTCAGGTCATTCCAGACCTAAGCCAGCAGAAGTAAAAAGAGCTGTCTCTCCAACTAAAACGCCGAAAATATTATTCAGCCGCAATAGGTCCTAAAGAAGGATAAAGGATAAAGTAAAAAGGATAAAGTAAAGACTGAGTAATTCAAAATTGCATCGTCTTTATTTAGTAAAATATGACTTTTTTTCTATTCCGTTCAAAAGCCACTTTATCCTTTTTACTTTATCCTTTTTACTTTATCCTTTATCCTTTATCCTTCTAATCATATATGTGATTAGGATCCACCTCTTCATCACAATTCCCCCGGTTGTACTGCTCCATAGCACGTAAGCTCATTCCCATCGAAGAGAATCCACCATCGTGGAAAAGATTTTGCATGGTCACTTTTTTGGTGAGATCGGAGAACATGACAATGCAATAGTCAGCACATTCGTCGGCTGTCGCATTGCCAAGCGGCGACATTCTTTCTGAAAAATCAAGCAAACTGTCGAACATTTTGATCCCGTTGCCCGCAGTGGTAGGTGTAGGCGACTGAGAAATTGTATTGATCCGCACATTTCTTTCGCGACCATAGATATAGCCGAAACTTCGTGCGATTGATTCAAGCAAAGCTTTTGCATCAGCCATGTCATTATACCCATAAAAAGTGCGCTGAGCAGCCACATATGAAAGTGCCAGAACTGAGGACCACTCGTTCAAGGCATCCAGTTTACGGGCAGACTGTAATACTTTATGAAAGGAAAGTGCTGAGACGTCCAGTGTTTTGGCAAGAAAATCATAATCCAGGTCACTGTAATGTCTTCCTTTACGAACATTTGGCGACATCCCAATGGAATGAAGGATAAAGTCAAGTTTTCCACCCAAAACCTCCATGGATTTGGTGATCAGATTTTCCAAGTCTTCCAGATTAACGGCATCAGCAGGGATGACTATCGTATTGCATTTATCGGCAAGAAGCTGTGTATCACCCATTCGGAGTGCGATCGGTACATTGGTTAACGTGAAGGTTGCACCCTCTTCATAGGCTCTTTCGGCTACTTTCCAGGCAATGGAATGCTCGTTAAGTGCTCCGAAAATGATCCCTCTTTTTCCTTTTAATAAATTGTAAGACATGCGAGTAAATGTGTTTGTGAGAAGTACTTGGATTACTTGAAGTACTTAAAGTACTTAGAATACTTAGAGTACTTAGAGTACTTAGAGTACTTAGAGTACTTAGAGTACTTAGAGTTATGGTGGTTGCAAAATTTGTTCATTAAAGTGATGATACGTGATATTGTGCATTCAGTTTCAAAATTTCTGATTGATACCAGAAATCATCCTTTTTGATGAAAATCATCGT
>CAIRSO010000474.1 GCA_903881215.1 uncultured Bacteroidia bacterium | reverse complement strand
GTACGTTTGGATGGCAAATATGGATACCTCGACGAAGGTGGCAAGGTGATAGTCTCACCCAAATATGATTTTACCTGGCATTTCATTGGTGGATTTGCTGCAGTAAGATTAGGTGACAAATTTGGTTTCATTGACAAAACAGGCCAAGTGGTGGTTCCATTGATATATGAAGAAGCCAATAATTTCCATGGTACCTGTTGCTACAAAGGAATGGCCCATGTGAAGGAAAATGGGAATTGGAAGATTATCCGAATAATATAAAAGTGAACCTATTTGCTTTTGTTGAATAAGTATTGATTGGCCTTTTCTTTGAATTCTGAAAGATCCAGAACTTTAGCATATCCCCCGTTCGTCAGGGTAGCCAGAACAGCTGTGTGAATATCCTCCGCCTTCACAGTCTTGTCGCCAAATTTCATGTCCTTGGTGGCACAAGCATCCTGAACAACAAGGCATTCGAATCCGTAATCATGAGCAGCTCTGACGGCTGCCTCTAGGCACATATGTGTCTGCATTCCTATAATAACCAGCCGGCTTACGCCATTAACTCTGAGGTACTCTAGTAAATCCGTTTTGTAAAAGCTGTTAACTTCTTCCTTGGTAATAACTTTTTCGCCGGGAAGTGGTACCACATTCTGATGTATCTCAAATCCCTTTTTCGATTGATGCCTGACATGAACGATCAGTTGTTTTTCGACCCTGAATTTACGTAAAACCTCTTTTGCAGCCAAAGAAGCTTCCTCTGCATTTACAAGTCCGGGACCTTCACCAGGGAAATAAAAATTTTGAATGTCAACAATAATCAAGGCAGTTTTCGCCTGAATGGACTTTTCTTGTGCCATAGATGTAATTGATAAGAGCAAAAATGACAAAACGATAATTGAAATTCTCATTAAATGTAAAGTTATATATTCGGCAGATTTAACAGCAGTTTTCTACTCAATGTCACAAAATACTGATTATTAGCCCATCATCTTTGCTTCTACATGCTTTTTAAAATTGTCTAGAATTGCCTGCCATCCCATTTTCTGCAATTCAATGGGATTCTCTGTTTCAGCTTCAAAAATCTCGATTATTTTGGTAAACTCACCAACATCATAAAATGTAACAGAAACTTTTCTGTTATCAGCCAGAGTGTACTCTATAAGCTGATTAAGAATCACTTTGTCGTAGATTCCAATAAAGTCAAATCCAAAAGACCCATCTTTAGCCTCCATCCTTGAAAGGAAGGCTCCACCTGGTCTCAGATCATTTTCAGCTCTTGTCGTATGCCAGTTATCTGAAGCTGCATTCCATCGGACTATGACAACCGGGTTAGTCCAGGCATCCCAGGTTTTTGGAAGAGAAGCATTCACGATAGTCTCTACTATAATTTTTTCAGCTCGAGTCGTCTCCATATGTAAAATCATTTTGAAAGGCAATTAAGCCTACGTTAAAAGCGTTTTTTAATAAACGCTTTTACGAATTAGTAAATATGCAGGTTTCTTTTTTGACTGAAATATAAACTTGGTTCAATTGACTTCTAAAGGCTCTACTCATATCTGTTGAATAGTTTTGTCAATTTAAGTAGTTCTTTCGTATGTGCCGGATTGAATTGATCAGATTCTATTCGCCAAATCCAGTTACCCCTTGTAGTTCCGGGTTTGTTCATTCTGGCTTTACCTTCAAGACCCTGAATATCCTGCAGGGGAATGATCGCAATTTGAGCAACAGATTCTTCCACTTTTCTGATGAGATCCCAATTGTCCAGTTTTTCAGTTCCAAGATAACTTTGGACTTTAGCTCTTTCCTTATTCGTCAGTGAATTGATCCATCCTATGGTTGTATTGTTGTCATGCGTACCGGTATAAGCTACAAAATCGCCTGAATAATTATGAGGCAAATGGGTGTTGCCAGAATCCCCCGAAAAGGCGAACTGGATGACCTTCATTCCTGGTAAGTTGAATTTTTTTCTAAGTTGATCTACTTCAGGCGTTATTAATCCCAGATCTTCTGCTACTATGGGCAAGGAACCAATTTGCTGCTGCAGAAGTTGAAGCATCTCCTCACCGTTGGCCTTCATCCAACTTCCATTTATGGCGGTCTTTTCTCCTGCGGGAATCGCCCAAAATGACTCAAGTCCGCGGAAATGATCGATGCGCACCATGTCAAACATACGCAGATTAAAATGCAAACGTGCCATCCACCAGTCGTAACCTTTTTCCTTCATCTTGTTCCAGTCAAACAAAGGATTTCCCCACAACTGACCAGTTTCACTGAAATAATCAGGGGGCACACCTCCTACCAAAGATGGCTGTCTGTTTTTGTCCAATAGAAAAAGGGACTGATTGCTCCATACATCTGAGCTGTTGAATGCCACATACAATGGAATATCTCCAAAGATGGAAATCCCTTTGCTATTAGCATAATTTTTCAGAGCGAACCATTGTGCAAAAAAAATGTATTGAAGGAAGCGACTGTAATGAACTTCTTCTTCGAATTTTGAAGTATAGGAAATCAAGGCACCCGAATCCCTCAGTCTTAGAGGTTCTTCCCATTCGCTCCAGTCTGTCCCCGGAAGGTTGTTTCTACAGGCATCAAAGAGAGACCAGGAGTCCAGCCACCACCAATGTTGGTCCCAAAACTGATGATAACCTTGTGTCTCGAAGCCACCTGAAATCTTGAACTGATTGAATGCCATTTTTAATAGTCCTTCGCGGAAGGGAAGGACTGTTTTAAAATGTATTTTCCGGGTAGGAAAGGCTGGAGGGTTTTCGACCGAGCTCTTTTCTAAATACCCATCTCTTACCAGGAAATTCAGATCTATAAGGTCTGGGTTTCCTGCGAAGGCAGAGTATGCCTGGTAGGGTGAATGGCTCCAGTCTGTAGGGCCCAGTGGCAGCATCTGCCATATTCTCTGTCCTGATTCACCGAGCCAGTTAACAAATGAGTAAGCCTCCTCACCTAATGAGCCAATTCCATATTTTCCGGGCAGTGAAGAAGGATGAAGAAGAATTCCTGAAGCTCTTTGATTCAAAATCATTGATAATAGATAGAGAAGACGAAGTAAATAGAAAAAAATGAATTAGATAGAATTAAAATGAAATTATTAGAAATTGGAGCTTCTGAAAACCATTATTTCAAAATATTCCTACCTGTTGGCACTACTATTGATCAATTTCCATCTATTTCAACCCATTTCCATATTTTCTGTTCTTAATACTTTTTCCAGAAGTAACAAAATATGATGTCCCACGTATTAGAATCTGAATGTTTGTAATCATTCTAAATAAATTATTGATCATGAAAAATTTACTATTTATTTTATTCTTGTTAGTTATGGAAAACACCGTATTTGCCCAGTTTAGTCAGGAACCATTGCCATATGCTTTCGATGCCCTGGAACCTTCAATAGACAAAACCACCATGGAAATTCATTATGGAAAGCATCACAAGGCATATGTAGATAATCTGAATAAATTTGTTGCCGGAACTCCTCAGGAAAAAATGTCAATTCTCGAGCTTCAAAAATCAGTGACTTCTGAAACTCCAGCCGCAATAAGAAACAATGGTGGTGGCGTTTGGAACCACACTTTTTACTTTAATGGGATGGCTCCAAATGCCGGCGGTGAACCTGCAGGTGCACTTGGCGAAGCAATCAAAGCAGGCTGGGGTACTTTTGCCAATTTTAAGGATGAATTCAAGAAGGCAGCATTGGGACGTTTTGGATCAGGATGGGTTTGGCTTACAGTTGTCAATGGAAAACTAGTCATACATTCTACACCAAATCAAGATAATCCCCTGATGCAGGTTTCCGAAGTCAAAGGTGCTCCTGTTTTGAGCCTTGATGTTTGGGAACATGCTTACTATCTTAAATACCAGAACAAACGTGCCGATTACGCTGATGCCTATTGGAATGTCGTCAACTGGAAACTGGCAAACGATCTTTATGCCAAAGCAGTGAAGTAAATCGTTCAAAATAAAAAAAAGGCCGTTCACGAAGTGGACGGCCTTTTTTTATATTGAACGATTGGTTCTATTGCAGCTTGAAGCTAATTGGAACGGTATAAGATACCCTAACTGGAACACCACGTTGTTTTCCGGGTTTCCATTTTGGTAAGGTTGAAACAACCCGCAATGCCTCAGCATCTAAGGAAGCATCCACACCTCGGGCAATTTTGGCATTGGAAACAGAGCCGTCTTTGTTTACTACGAAAGTAACAAACACTTTTCCCTGGATCCCATTTTCCTGAGCTACTGTTGGGTAAACAATAGCTTTGCCAATAAATGTCCGAAGGGCGAGTTCTCCACCGGGGAATTCCGGCATCTCTTCAACCACAACGAAGACCTGTTGTTCTTCTTTTTCTTGTACCTCTTCATGTTTTTGCTCCACATCTTCAACAACTTCCTTGTTAACTGTTGTAGAAATCTGCTCGTCTGAAATCATCAGTTTGCTTTGATCTTCAACTTTCACAGAGTCGACAACAACAGGGGCAACATACTTAACAACAGCTTGCTGCTCTGCTGGTGGTGGAGGTGGTGGAGGTGGTGGCGGTGGTGGTATATCCTGTTGAAGGTTATTGGCCATTTCTGCAATTACCTCCCTGGCATCCCTCGCTTTTTGTTTGGCTTGATTGCTAGCCCTGATATAGGGAACAATAACGATTAAACTCAGGATGAATACCGCAATCAGTGTAGAGATTAGAACAACACGGTTGTACTTTTTCCGAATCTGATACGCTCCATATTCCTGGTTTCTATTTTCGAAGACTATGTCATCGAAAGTAGGAGTGAACTGTTTATCTATTACCATACGTGTCGATCTTTATTTTTTTGCTGTAGCGGGGGCAGCAGCAGTTAACGGTATTCCGAGAGCACGTTCCACCATATTTTGCTCAAGCCAGTCAAGGTCTGTAACAATGTAGATGGCAATTCCTACAATAGACATTTCATCAATAATATCGACAAAATTCTTATACTTCGCAGTCTTGTAGAATTTGATCAGAACAATCGGTCCGGTATCATCATTTTTTTTGAGCTGACGAATGGCTGACTGCAAAGAGTCTTGTTTGATCTCGATCTTCCCTGAAACAACATCACCTTTAAATGCTTCAATTTTTTTAAAGAGTGCCCGGTTTCTGTCAAGCAATACCTGACGGATACCGGTGGCGCTGAAGTTGGTTTCCTGTAATGGAACCAATGCTGCAGGATCTGCCTTACCAGGATACCAAAAGACTTTGTCGTTCGGACCCATAATAATGTTAAGAGTACGACTTTCTGCAATCTTTGGAGGTTCAACTTTCTCGTTTTTCTTGATTTTCTCAGGCAAAGCGATTTCCATGACCTTTGGTTTCGCAAAAGCAGTCGTAAGCATGAAGAACGTGATCAATAGACACATAAGGTCTACCATCGGCGTCATGTCTATGGCGGTTGAATGTTTTTTAGGTTTTTTCTTCCCGCCCTGGTGTTTATCTTGTTGTATAATTTCTGCCATGATACTACTTTTTAGCGTCTTGTACTACTACTTCAACTTTCTCAAGGCTGGTAATCAGGCTGAACCTGTTTACGTTTTTATCCTGAAGAATATCCAGTACTTTTTTCACGGTAGGATATTCCACATCGTTGTCGCCTTTTATCAGGGACTGAGCTGTAGGATTAACCTGACGGGAGAAAAGTATCCAAAAGGCAAGTTGATTGTCAGTTGAATCGATTGGGATTCCTTTTTCGAACTTAGCTTTTTCGCTCTCTTTAGCAGAAAGGTACGCCTTAAAGTCTTTTATGTTTACTCCAAAGGGCACACTGTTCTTTTCAAAATAGCGTAGTTCTTGAGGTGTGAATACGATGTTGTATCTCTTTCCCATTTCCTCAAGGATCTTGGGTCTGAAATGCAAGATGGTATCCGGACCGTTGTCTACATTGAAAAACACTCTGTTATCCTTGGCTATTGTTATAGTCATGATATTCTTGTCAGGAGTGGGTTTCTCAGATATAGAGGCAGGTGTATCGACAGGAGCCGGTTCAGATGGCTTCATGGTAGCTGTCAACATGAAAAATGTCAGCAGTAACGAGAAGAGATCCACCATCGGCGTCATATCGACATGGGGCGTTTTATGTTGTATTTTAATCTTTGGCATGCGATAAATTTAATTTTTTATAAACCAAAAGAATTAAACCCAGACAATTATTTTCTGATACGTGCAGCAAATGTCTGAGTAAGGCTGAATCCTGCCTCATCAATCTTGAAGGTAAGTGCATCAATTTTTGATGAGAAATAGTTGTATGCGATAATGGCCAATGTGGAGCCTGTAATACCGAATGCTGTATTGATCAAAGCCTCAGAAATACCGGTTGCCAATTGAAGGGCATCAGGAGAACCACCTGCTTGTGAAAGAGCAGCGAAAGCGCGGATCATACCAATTACAGTTCCGATCAAACCGATCAAAACCGAGATTGAAGCAAGTGTAGAAAGAATAACCATATTTTTAGACATCATAGGCAATTCCAAAGCAGATGCCTCTTCCAAAGCTTGTTTCATGGAAGTGATTTTTTGGTCTTTTTCCAATGTTGTGTCTTTTTCGAGGTCTCTGTAACGAAGTAAACCTGCTTTAACAACGTTAGCCAATGAACCTTTTTGAGTGTCACATGCTACGATGGCATCTTCAACTTTATCTTTTGAAGTTAAACCTTGGATTTCAGCAACAAATGTGTCCAAACTGGCTTTTCCTTTTACTCTAGACAAAGTGATTGCTCTTTCTATGATGAAAATGAAAAGGGTTAGAATACATGTCATCAAAATAGGAACAATTGGACCTCCCTTATAAAGCATACCCATATAGTTGCCTGGAAGTGGAGAACCTTTTGGGTTTGCTCCTTCGAAGTTAACTGGACTACCCATGATACTTTCATAAAGGTACCATGCGACTAAAAATGCAATAACAATTGCACCTGTGGCAAAAAATGACTCGAACATTTTTTTGAATGAACCTGAATTTTTACTCATCTTTTTAATTGTTTTCGTGGTTAAATAAAACTTTTGTGAATCTCTATTTTTTTGTTGTTGATTCCTTGTTGATTATTTGCCCAAAGAGGCATTGTAAACCCTGCTTTTAGTTACAGCAATTTCAATTGATTTGAAATCTTTTGCACTGACAACCAGTATTGAAGAAGCTTCCGGCATAGTGAACTTGTATTCACCTTTTGCATTCGTCCAGGCCTCAGCAGCTGTGTCCTTCACCCGAACGGAGGCTCCAGCTATCGGCTGACCTGATTTGTCTTTGATTACACCAGTAATTTCGTTTGGATGTGCTTTTGGCTTAGCACTTGATTGAAGTGCTGCGATAAATTGAATAGATGATTTAGCCTGAGCATTTCCCGGCTCCAGAGCAAGAATTTTGTTGTAATATTCGTTTGCCCTGCTGTATTCTCCAATTGACATATAAAGAGTCGCCATGGAACTGTGTGCCTTCATGACAATGTCTTTGTTTTGTGGATCCAAATTGGCCATGCGGTTGTAATATGCTTTGGCTGCATCGTAGTTGTCAGATTGAAGTGCACTGTATCCCAGATATCGAAGCGCATCATATATCTCATTGGCATTTTTAATTGAGTCTGAAGAAGCTTTGACCAACAAGGCACTAAATTTCTGTCTTCCAAGACCTAATTTATTGTCTGGATCTTTGGCAGAAGCATTGTTTGCATCCCAAAGATAGGCTGGAAGATAATCAGGATATTTTGCAATAAGTTGGTTGAATACCTCTTCCGCTTTGTCAAATTCTTTGGCCTGATAATAGGCTTTTCCAATTTGAAGAAAGTTTTCCTCTGAATCTTTTCCTTTAACGATTAATCGTTTCCAGCTATCTGCGGCTTGAGCATAATGTCTGTGCGTATAGAGCGTATTAGCCTTTTCCTGGATTAAGTTGACATCTTCATCCCCGAAAGTAATGGCCTTTTCGTAAGCATCATAGGCCTTAGCCAGCTCTTTTTCTTCTGCATTCACACTTGTCTGAAGATCCTTAATTTTTGCAGTGAGTGGAGCCTCATCAACTTTTTCCTTTTCTTTGGCGGCTCCTTTCAATGACTCATTTTTCTCTTTAACTTTTGCAAGCTCAGCATTTGCTCTGTCCAGTTCACCCAATATTTTAGGATAATTCTGATTTTTCTTTATCAGAATTCTGGCATAGTAGATATGGTCTTTTTTAAGAATTCGATCAGCTGGAAGTGTAGCAAATAGACGATCCATATAAATGAGGGCCTGAGGATAGTCACCTTGTTCGTAGCAAGAATAACCAGCGATACGGTTCAGGTAAGTTCTTGATTGATCGACTGCGAAAATATCCTCGACGTTTTTAATAACTGCAGCATAATTCCTCGAATAGAAAAGTGATGTAACATAACGGATCTTAGCAGGAATATTCTGATTGGTTAACCTAAGATATGTCTCATAATTAGCTTTGGATTCCTCCAATCTTGCTGCCATAGAATAGAGCTGACCCAGTTCGCGATAGGCAGGTGCATAATTTTTATCAAGGGCAATTGCTTGTTCGTAGTATGGGATGGCCGCACCAAAGTTTTTTCCTTTAAAATAGATGCTGCCAATTTTCATATTCGCCATCGGGGAATTTACATCAATCTCCTGTGCTTTGTTGTAATTTCGAATAGCAAGAGAACCATTGTTAACGAGCAAGTATAAATCTCCAGCAATAATGTAGATTTCGCCATTTTTCTGGTCTATGCTCAAAGCCTCACGAATATCAGGCATCGCAAGAGTTGTGTCAACTTTATCAAAAACAATGTACGACTCTGCAAGCTTGGCAAGAGTGTACGCGTATTCTTGCGGATTAGGGATCTTTGAGACTTTTTTGTATGGAAGTAAAAAGCTCTTTGCTTTTGCTCTCATTTGAGTCGCTTTTGCCTGATCTCCTGCATAAGAGGCTACTTTTGCCAGACCAACATAATTTAAAGGGTCGCTGGGTGAAATGGCAATCCCCTTTTCAAACTGTTGTTTTGCTTCTTCTGTGATCACCTTAAGAGAGCTGGAAATAGTGTCAGAAAAGAAATTAAGCATCGTATTTTCACCAAGCCGGTAAAATAATTTGCTGCTAGGTGCACTTTTTGCCAGACTCTGAAGAATTAGGTCTGCTTTATCAAATTGTTCATTGTTCGTAGCTGTGATTGCATCTTCCAATGTTTGAGCTTGTATTCCCGCGACACCGAAAAGCATAACCAGTGTCAAAATTAAAGAAGCTTTTTTTAATAAGCGAGTTATCATTTTTGCGATATATTAATGTTACTTTTTGAACTGAATTAAACGAATTGGCATGGTTGCAGGTACAAGTCCTGATTTCAGGATAATTCGCTGTCCCCGCTCCGAAGAACACCATGAAGTAAAGCCTGTGCCCAATCCCTTGAAACTTTCTCTTGATACAATGTTGATCTTTCTGGTAAATGGATAAGATTTATCATAAATAGATCCCTGGACAGGAAGAAAATAAGAACCAGGACTTAATACTTGCTGTGACAATGCAGCAATTTTAATTTTGTCTGAGAATGATCGGCTCGTGGAATCATCTCTGTCACAAATCCAGTTTACACTTACTAATCCTATTGCACTTTTGTTTTTTGTGACATAATTAATCACCTCTTCATTGTTGTTTACTGAATAAAAATTGGCAGGCAACTGAGGAGGGAGTTTGAATTCTTCTTTAAAGTAGCGGATGTTGGTGGAATTTTCATTGTCAAAAACCGCAACAATCTTTCCAAGTTTGGATTCCGGGTTAAGTTCTTTCCAATCAACCAGCTTTCCGGTGAAAAGATCATTGACATTTTGGTAAGTCAAAAGTGAATCCTTATTATCTTTATTAAGGACCAACGCAATGGCATCATAAGCAACAGTCACTGTTCTCACAATGGTTTGGGTACTCAGCAGAACCTCTTTTTGTTGCTCAGTAGGCTCCCATGCTGTAACGACAACCTTTACCGAATCCTTTAAAAATGCTGTGATCAAATCTTTTTCTGTAAGGTAGGTTGGCGTAATGAAGGCATATTTGTAGACTGAAGTGAAAGTAGCAATTTCAGCATCGACAATAGGTCTGAAGGAGGCATCCGCAGATATGCGAATGTTTCCTCTTGTCGGAGACTCGGGAAGCTCAGGGGATTTTCGGCTAGAACATTGAATTCCAATCAGTAAGACAATAACTGCCACACTGAGTACATATCCCAATGACTTCAAATCTTTATTTGTTGAAGACTGCTTCACTAATTCAGTTACAAATGGTTAAAATTTCGTTGCAATAATAATAAATCAAATTTGTTATAGGGCAATAAATTGTAAGATTCTTATTTTTTTTTTGGTGAATCCTTTAAATTTCAAACTAGAACAGTAAAAAATACTTATAAAATTTAGATTGAATTTAAATTAACCTGATTTCTAAAATGTTCTTCCCCAATTAACCCTAAATTATTCTTCTTCCTGTTCAAAAAAATTCTCCTTAATCTTATGGTAGGCAACTACAATTCTGTAAATGCCGTAGAGAAAAAGAGGTAAAGCAAAAATGGCTCTCATGGCGACATCAACATGACTAAAAAGTGACGTGAAAAATAGGATGTAGGCCAGTCCAAGATAGAAAAAGATCATCAATGTACTGACTATAGCCATAACTCTGTCATAAAGTCTTCTACTGCTCATTCTTGGTGATTTTATTTGCTGTAAATATACAAAATTTGTTGACATTTTATTTCAACCAACGGTTCAGCCAGTCGAAAAAAACGCGTTGCCAAAGTATACCGTTCTGAGCCTGAAGGATCCAGTGATTTTCTTCCGGAAACAACAAGAGTTCAGCCGGAATGTTTTTCAGCCGGGCGGAGTTAAATGCCCCTAACCCTTGGGTATAAGGTATGCGATAATCTCTTTCCCCATGAATGACCAGCATAGGAGTATCCCAGTTCTGTACAAGTTTGTGCGGCGAAAAATTCTTGTAGGTATTTTGTGCAACTGCATTCTTGGAATCCCAATAAGATCCTCCATTGTCCCAGTTTACAAACCACATCTCTTCGGTAGTGGAATACATTGCTTCAAGATTAAAAATGCCGCTGTGAGAAATAAAGGCCTTAAACCTTCCCTGATGGATTCCTGCCAGATAGTAGATCGAGTACCCCCCATAACTTGCACCAACAGCACCAAGCTTGCTCTTGTCCACATAAGGTTCAGCGGCTAGTGTGTCGATGGCGGTGAGGTAGTCCTTCATGTTTTGGCCGCCATAATCACCCGAGATTTGTTCGTTCCAGGCTTGACCGAAACCAGGCAATCCACGACGATTGGGAGCGATGATGATGTAGTTGTTGGCAGCCATCATCTGGAAATTCCATCGGTAGGACCAGAATTGACTAACGGTACTTTGCGGTCCGCCTTCACAAAAAAGCAAGGCCGGATATTTTTTCTTCGGATCGAAATGAGGTGGATAGATGACCCAGGCACGCATTTTTTTCTTGTCAGTAGTTGTGATCCATCTGCTTTCAACTTTACCGATGGTGAGCTGATCCAGGATTCCCTTGTTGACAGTTGTTATAGGTTTGTCCAAACCTGTTTTTGGATCGACAAGATATAGCTCAGCCGGCTGAGACATGGATACTTTGGAAGCAATTAATTTGTCCCCGCTAACATCGACACTCTGGTAGTTGTGCACACCATCTGTGATTCTTGAGATTTTTTTTATGGTCAGATCAAGTTTGAAGATCTCGTCGGTGGCCTTGATGTCTGAAATAAACCAGATGGATTTGCTATCCACCGACCATGTCAGGCTCTGTACATTTTGGTCGAACCCGGATGTCAGGTCTTCCTTTTTCCCAGAAGTCAGATCCGCCATATATAGCCTGATCTTGTCGGCCTCATACCCATCGCGCTCCATACTTTCCCAAATGATTTTTTTGCCATCCGGCGAAAAGACAGGATTCTGATCATAGCCCATCATGCCTTCTGTGAGGTTTTGGGTAGTACCATTGTCAAGGTTGTACAGATAAATGTCAGAATTGGTAGACAAGGCATATTCTTTACCGGATTTCTTCTTGCAAGTATATGCCAGCATTTTTCCGTCTGCACTCCAGGCGATCTGCTCACTTCCTCCATTTGGTTTTAAAGGGGAGTCATATTTTTCATCTTTTTGGAGATCAATAGCATCAATTAGCCCTGATTCAGAATATTTTGCAATAAATATATGTTGGTAGGTGCCATCACTCCAGGTGTCCCAGTGACGGTACATTATATCATTATACAGACGGGCATTTGCCATTGGAAGGTCAGGATATTTGTCATGAACGTCTTTATCAAGTTTAACTGTTCCAATGTAAAATACATGCTTCATATCCGGAGCATATTTGAATCCGGAGATACCATCTTTTACTTTTGAAATCTGCACTGGAGAGGTTCCATCAGGATTGATCTCCCATAGTTGTGGTTCGCCTGAAACAGTCGAAATATAGCCGATCTTACGGCCATCAGGTCTCCACGCAGCCTCCGATTCTTTTTCGGGTGTATCTGTTATCCGAATGCTCGGTCCACCTTCGCAGGGAACGATATAGAGATCACGGTAGGATTTGTTTTCAGGTATATTAAAATAGGTAATGTCATATAGGACCCTTTTACCATCCGGTGAAACCTTAGGTGCACCAACGCGTCCGAAAGACCAGAGTACCTCAGGAGTCATGAGATCAGAACTTAGTTTTGGTGTTTCAGGGACAAAATTTTTCTTGTCAGCTGGGTTGTTTTCAGGTGCATTAACAGACCAAACACTGGATGCCAATAAAAGCAAAAGAGCGGTAAAAATGGTTTTCATGTTCTTCTTTTTTTACAAAAGTAGCATCATTTGAGTTGAAGTCAATAAAAAATGTTGGTAACTTCGTTGTACATTTACCGCCTTTCTAAATCCGTCTTGCTTAAAGCCGGATGATGCGATTATTGCCTGACCATGCAGAGATTCAAATTATTCAAAATTTAGAAATTCATGGAATTTGGTACGTTTGCAACACTTTGAAAATGAATTCTTTTTGATGGAGCGCGCATTTTTAGAAACAATATTTCTGTGTGGAGTAGCATTGATGGCACTCCTGGAATTATTCTATCTTCAGAATTTTACTGAGGACAGAAAAATATTGAGTTTTCAGAAGAAGAAGCGAACCTTTATTTTTATGCTGATTGCCGGGATTCAGGTAATTCCATTTATGTATATATTTTCGGTTGATTTTGGGCCAACAGATTATCATTTCTGGGAATGGCTAAGTGTTCCGGTTACTTTTTGTTTTGGCTTTTTTGTTTGGCTTTTTATCAAATCATTGTCAGATTTGGGAAAATGGTGGACCCCGGGTCAGGAGTTGAAGGAGGATTTGGAACTGATAAAAACCGGGGCTTTTCATTATGTCAGGCATCCAATGTATCTGGCTTTGACAGGAATTGCCGTATGCCAGATTTTCATGATTCAAAACTGGATTGCCGGTCCGGTTTCCTTATTATTGGTAACTCCATTTATTATTTACCAAATCAGAAGGGAAGAGCGCTTACTAATTAAATATTTTGGGGAAGACTACCTTGACTATTGCAGGAAAACCGGAATGCTTTGGCCAAAGGATGATAAATTGCCATTGCTAAGAAAAATTTTCCGGGAATTAATTAAAATTTTGAAATTTTTACTCAGCTATATGTGGAAGCACATTGTTGGGTTTTCTAAAAATAGACCATCAAAATTAGTGAATCGTAGCCTTCAGATCTTTAGCAGACAACGCACGGCGCATAGGGAGTAAGTCTTTTTTGGACCCGCGCTTCACTTCACATTTTTCCTTGTAATGAACAAGGTAGGTGCATTGGATGGCTTGAACGCGTTCCATATTGCACACCTCAATCAGGGCATCTATGACATAATTAAACGTGTGATAATCGTCATTGTATAGCACAAGAGAGTTCTTGCTTTCAAAATCATCAGAATTTTTGTTTTTATGTCGGACAGATTTATCAGGATCCATACCTCAAAACGTGTTATAGTTAAATAGTAATGCAAATAAACAAAATTATTTTCCTCCTGCAATTTTAATTGCTTCATTCACTTTGATTCTTTCCCCATTGAGAAAGGCAGCCACAAAAGCATCCTTGATTCCTTCGGATACCATTTGATCCTTCAGATTACATGCTTCCTGGTAGTTTTGGAGGCTTCCCACAGTATAAATAAAATTATTCCTTGAGTCAGTATATCTGTCAATTTTCATCAGTTTACCTATTTTTATAGAAGCCTTTCTGAAAGCAGTTGATCGTAAATCATTTTTAAAGGAGCCAATTTGCACTTTGAAGGCAAGCTTTTCAACTTCACTGCTTTTTTCTGACTTTTCGACTGAAGTAACATCCGTTTTTTGAACCATAACCGGTTCAGTATTTTTCGTGATTGCTGAAACAGGCACCTTCTTAAATGGTTTCCCTGTCAATTTGTCAAATGGAACCACAATCGCATTTTTCATTCCTTCGCGAATGAGTTGATCCTTCATCTTCGAAGCATCAATTTCATTTGAGAAACTTCCTACAGTATAGCCAACATATTTCTTCTCATTGGTGAATTTGTCGATTTTTCTCAGTTTACTTATTTTGGTATAAGCCTGTTTAAATGATGTAGTCATCACCCCATTTTTAAATAGGCCGATCTGAACCTTGTATACCAACTCTTCCGACTGGGGATTTTTCACCGTAATTTCTTCCCGGGGAATTATTCTTTCAGCTTCAATGATGACAGAATCTTTCGGTAATTCAGGTATGGGAACTTTTTCTAAAGCTTTTTCTTCCTTTTTCTTACTTTCATTGAGCTTATTCTCCCTTTCCTGAATGATTGCGTTATAAGCAATGGCTCCTTTAGTGCCTTCTCTGTCCCAGTACGCAGATTCCTTCACTCTTGATTGTTCGAGAAACTTTTCCCTGTCTCTCATTAGCTGATAAGATTTTTGCTCACAATCAACGATTTGCTGAACCAGGCCGAGTCTGGTGTCGACCCTGCTAATCCGCTCGTGCTCTTTCCTTAATGAGTCTGTTAGCGCAAGGATGGAATCATTTTTTCCCGTGCACATCCATGCTTTGGTAAATAGTACTTTACTGGCTTCACTCTTGAAATCATCAATTGAATGGTAAGCCAGTAACTCATTGACCTGAAAATTGAACCATGATTTTTTTAGTGCCTCAGGAATCGGAAAATTATTCTCATCAATTTTTGGTGGCGGCTTAAGTAATGTATCACCGAAAAGAGAGGAGTCAGCAGTTTTTATCGGATGAAACGGACTGACCTTTTGTTTGCACAGATCAACAAAATAGTCAAATCTGAGAGATTTCTTCTCCTGCCTAGTCCCGGCCTTATCAAAACGGTCATAAAAATCCATTGCTTCCTGCCATTGAGAAAGGGCATGGAAGTAGTTTCCAAGATAGAAATTTGCATCGACCGGAGTTTTGTCAACAACAGAATTCAGAAGTGCTTCTTTTGCAGCAGTTTCAAAAATATTATTTTTAATAAGTGATACGCCATAATAATAGTTGTACATGGCATTATCAGGATAGCTCTGGGCAAGTTTAGCAAAAATAGGCAGTGCTTTTTCGAAATTTCCTTGCTGAAAATAGTCAATAGCCAAAGTCTCTTTGCCTACTGTTTGTTGTCCGAAAGATGACCCAACCAGAAACAAAGAGAAAGTAAACAGTGCTAAAAACCGACTATGTAGAAAGGCTTTATTCATGCTGAAACTTAAATACAAAATTCGTTTTAAAAATACAAATTTAACCCATTTTTGGAGAAGAGACAGATTAATTGTTTTTTTAACCTTATGGATTTCGGAAAGTGGTTGGATTACCTTAAATTTGTAAAGAACACATTATTTAGACTCAATATATGGAAAATTTAATAGAAGGCAGTGCTGCCCCACAGTTTGAAGGAGTGACACAGGATGGACGGATTTTGTCTCTCAGGGATTTTAAAGGGAAAAAATTGATCCTTTATTTTTATCCAAAAGACAATACTCCCGGATGCACCGCAGAATCCTGCGACTTAAGTGAAAATTACGATTTTTGGTTGTCTAAAGGTGTTGATGTTGTGGGTGTAAGTCCGGACAGCGCATCTTCTCACCAAAAATTCATTGAGAAATATGGATTGAAGTTTTCCCTGATTGCCGATACTGAGAAAAAGATCTTGCAGGCTTATGGCGTTTGGGGCGAAAAATTTAATTATGGAAAAAGTTACATGGGAGTTATCAGAACCACCTTTGTGATCAATGAGGAAGGGATCATAGAAAAAATATTTAAAAAGGTTGACACCAAGGATCATACCAATCAGATTGTTAAAGAACTAAATTTTTAATTTTATAGAAATGGCCAAAGAAGATGTAAAAGCAGCTGCTGCCAACAAGGCAGTCAACCTGGAGAAACTGAAGGCATTGCAGTTGACAATGGAGAAGATTGAGAAAAGTTATGGAAAAGGGTCCATCATGCGTTTGGGCGATAAACCAGTTGATGATGTAGCCGCTATTAGCTCCGGTTCCATTGCACTGGATTTGGCTCTGGGTATTGGTGGATATCCCAAAGGCAGGGTAATCGAAATATTTGGACCAGAGTCATCAGGTAAAACCACTCTAGCCATTCATGCTATTGCTGAAGCTCAAAAACAAGGAGGGATCGCTGCTATCATCGATGCTGAGCATGCTTTTGATCCTGGTTACGCAACAAAATTGGGAGTAAATATCAATGATCTGCTTATATCTCAACCCGACAATGGAGAGCAGGCTC
Organism: uncultured Bacteroidia bacterium; assembly: GCA_903881215.1. Taxonomy (GTDB): domain Bacteria; phylum Bacteroidota; class Bacteroidia; order Bacteroidales; family Prolixibacteraceae; genus CAINVV01. Next base: position 82 of record CAIRSO010000474.1, on the reverse strand, counting down.
TCGAAATTGCTGACAATCTGATCCGTTCAGGAGCCATTGATATTATTGTCATTGACTCTGTTGCAGCTTTAGTTCCTAAAGC
>CAIRSO010000473.1 GCA_903881215.1 uncultured Bacteroidia bacterium | reverse complement strand
TGCAACCGAGTTCATTTTTAATTAATTAAACTTTACACAAGTGGATCAGCAAGCTATAACACTGAATGATGTAATCCTAAAGAACAATCCCTCTGTATTTGAGTTACTCTCAGATAGAGGAAAGAACATATTCTTTCCAAAATTAGGGATACTGGCACAATCAGCTCAGGCAAAAGGCAAAGACATTAATGCAACAATTGGAGAAGCAGTTGAAGACAATGGTCATCCAATGCATCTGGCCGAATTGGGCCAATTGGTCAATTTGCCTGATACTTCTGTTTTTCCTTATGCCCCCAGTTTTGGTAAACCGGATCTGAGGAACAGTTGGAAATCTTTTATCTATAAGAAAAATCCATCACTCGGAGAAACGACAATCAGTCTTCCAATTGCCACTAACGGAATCACCCACGGGATTAGTATATCTTCTTATCTTTTTGTAGATGAGGGAGATAGTGTTATTGTTCCTGATCTCTACTGGGAGAATTATTCTCTTATTTTTGAGAACAACTACTTAGGAGAAATCCAAACATTCCCACTTTTTCATAATGGCGGGTTCAATCATGATGGGCTTGAGAAAATGATGGAGGAATCCAAAGGCAAGATCATTCTGGTGTTAAATTTCCCAAATAATCCTTCCGGGTTTACTCCTTTGGTAAATGAGATTAACGGGATTGTTGATCTGCTAGCCGTTCAGGCAAACAAAGGGAAAAAGATAGTTGTGCTAATCGATGATGCCTACTTTGGCCTTGTATACGAAAAGGAGGTTTACACAGAGTCAATATTTACCAAATTGTCCACGCTGCATGAAAATATTCTTGCAGTGAAACTTGATGGAGCTACCAAGGAAGATTACGTTTGGGGTTTTAGGGTTGGGTTCATCACTTATGGTGTTAAAAATGGAACAATTGCTCTTTATGAAGCCCTTGAGAACAAGACAGCAGGGGCTGTTCGCGGTAATATTTCCAATATTAGTCACCTGTCACAGTCGCTTTTACAGAAGGTTTATGCTTCTGAAAATTACGACAAAAGCAAAGAGGAGAAATTCAATATTCTGCATTCAAGGTATGTGAAAATCAGGGAGGTATTGGCTAATCCGAAGTTCAGCAGGTATTTTTCTGCCTTGCCCTTTAATTCAGGCTATTTCATGTGCATTGAATTGAAGGACGGCTTAATTGCAGAGGAAATAAGAAAAATCCTTCTTGAGAAATACAGTACAGGCGTAATTGTTTTTGGAAACTTAATCCGGATTGCATTTTCAGCTGTTCCGGAAGCGAAGATAAGTCAGCTGATTGAAAATATCCACTTAGCTTGCCAGGATTATTTAGGAAAGTAAAAATTTTCAGCCAGACTGAAATCAATAAATAGAACAGATTCATTATTAAATTCAGCTTCATGACAAACAATCAAAAATTAGTTAGTTGGGTAAACGAATGGGCAGAACTTTGTCAGCCCGAAAATGTATATTGGTGTGATGGCTCCGAAGAGGAGAGCGACCGGCTGATGGCCGAAATGGTGACTTCAGGAATGGCCGTTAAGTTGGATGATAAAAAGAGGCCAAATAGCTACTATTTTCAGTCTGATCCTAGTGACGTGGCCCGTGTCGAAAATAGAACCTACATATGCTCTGAAAAACAGGAGGATGCAGGATCAACAAATAATTGGGCAGCCCCTGCAGAGATGAAAGCTACCCTCAAGGAACTTTTCAGAGGAGCCATGAAAGGTAGGACCATGTATGTGATTCCATTCAGTATGGGTCCTCTGGGCTCTGATATTGCTCACATTGGAATTGAGTTAACCGACTCCCCATATGTGGTTGTGAATATGAAAATCATGACACGAATGGGCAAAGCCGTGTTGGATGTTTTAGGTGATGGTGAGTTCGTTCCCTGCGTTCATTCTGTTGGAGCCCCACTGCAACCAGGTCAGAAAGATGTCAAATGGCCTTGTGCTCCAATTGAACAAAAATATATTACCCACTTCCCCGAAACGAAAGAGATTATCTCTTATGGAAGTGGATATGGCGGTAATGCCTTGTTAGGAAAGAAATGCTTTGCACTCAGAATTGCTTCCGCAATGGCAAAAGAGCAAGGTTGGTTGGCAGAGCACATGCTGATCATGGGCATAACCAGCCCCCAAGGAGTAAAAAAATACATCGCAGCCGCTTTCCCCAGCGCATGTGGTAAAACCAATCTCGCCATGTTAATCCCAACAATTCCGGGATGGAAGGTTGAAACAGTGGGTGACGATATTGCCTGGATGAAATTTGGCAAAGACGGACAACTTTATGCAATAAATCCTGAGGCCGGTTTCTTTGGTGTAGCTCCCGGAACTTCTATGGATACTAATCCTAACGCTATGCTTGCGGCACAATCAGGGACCATCTTTACGAACACAGGATTAACACCTGATGGAGATATCTGGTGGGAAGGTATCGGATCTGAATGTCCTGCAGGTACCATTACCTGGACCAATGAAGTGTACGACAAAGCATCAGGAAAACCAGCTGCGCATCCAAATGCACGTTTTACGGCTCCCGCATTTCAATGCCCTTGTATCGATCCTGCCTGGGAGGATCCCAAAGGAGTCCCAATTTCGGCCGTTCTTTTCGGCGGACGCCGTCCAAATACCGTTCCACTTGTATACCAGGCTATGAGCTGGGCACATGGAACTTTCATGGGATCAGTTGTCGGATCTGAAGTGACTGCTGCTGCCATTGGTCTAAAGGCTGGTGTACGTAGGGATCCATTTGCCATGCTTCCATTTATCGGTTACAATATGGCTGATTATTTTGGACACTGGCTGACAATTGGAAAAAATGCGCCTAAACCTGATGCTCTGCCTAAGATTTTCAATGTGAACTGGTTCCGAAAAGACCAGGATGGCAAGTGGTTGTGGCCGGGTTATGGAGATAACATGCGCGTTCTAGCCTGGATCTTTGGAAGATGTGAAGGTACAGCCGCTGCAACGGAAACTGCCATCGGTTTTGTTCCAACAGTTGATGGGATTGATATCAGCGGACTGGATGTCACCAAAGAAGATATCGCTGAGCTGGTTAAAGTTGACAAAGCACTCTGGAAAGAGGAACTTGAGCTAATTAAGGAGCAACAAATTGCACTTGGTGATAAACTCCCTGCGGAGTTAAAACAACAAGTTATTGAGCTAGAATCAAGATTGAATTAACTTTCCGATTAATATAGTTTAAAAGTGCCTCAGAGATGAGGCATTTTTTTTGTGCCATTTGTTTGGGAAAAGAGTATTCAATTTGGAAGGTGGTTGAAGTATTCATATAAAAATCTCTAACAGCTTGCTGCAAAAGAGATGTTTTGTAAAAATTGTATCTTTGGAAAATGACAAACAATGATATTTTAAAAAAGCTTAGGGTCGCGTTAAAGTTGAAGGACGATGACATTGTCAAAATTCTCGCTTTGGTTGATTTCAAGATCAGCACAACAGAACTGGGGGCAGTCTTTCGCAAGGAAGATCACCCCAATTACAAAGAATGCGGAGATCAGTTGCTGCGCAATTTTCTGAATGGTCTGATCATTCATCTAAGAGGGCCAATGGAAGGTCCACCGACGGCAAGTCACGAGGCTCCACCGAAGTTAATCCGCAGGAAGCCTTACTGAGCAGGCCTAAAAGGGAAAGCAAAAAGGATAAAGTTGGCTTGGCAGTTTAAGGCAGATAATAGCTAGCTGCCAGACTAATTGCCGAAAGCTGGCTTATAACATGGTTCGATAAGGGAGAAAATAAACAGGGACATACAGATGAACAATATTGAGCAGATTAATCCAATACAAAAAGGTGATCCAAAGATCGTTAGGGCTTGGGTTATGTATGATTGGGCCAACTCTGTTTATCAGCTGACGATTTCTTCCACGATTTTTCCAATCTATTACAACACCGTTACGCGACATGGAAACGATTTTTTTGTTTCCTTCTTCGGATGGAAAGTGGTCAATACAGTTCTTTATTCTTGGGCCATTGCTGCTGCTTATCTCATAGTGGCGTTAGGATCTCCATTATTCTCATCAATCGCCGACTATACGGGTCGGAGAAAAGGCTTCATGCGCGCATTCACCTGGATAGGGGCCGTTTCGTGTGGGGCGCTTTATTTTTTTGATCCGCAACACATTGAGTTTGGAATAATTGCCTTTACACTAGGGACTGTTGGCTATGGTGGAAGCATAGTCTTTTATAATTCATTTCTTCCTGTTATTGCTGAGCCGAAGGATCAGGACAAAATTAGTGCCAGAGGATATTCGATGGGGTATCTGGGAGGAGTAGTCCTTCTGCTTTTTAATTTATGGATGATAATGATGCCGGATTTATTTGGTTTTTCAAAGGACTCCTCGCTCCCGGCCAGAATCTCCTTTCTTACAGTCTGTATCTGGTGGATTGGTTTTTCAACTTTGACCTTCCGGAGGCTCCCAAAATATACTTTTGGAAAGCGGCAATACCGCGAGAATGTATTGACAAATGGATACAAGGAACTGCAGATAGTATTTAAACAGGTTCGTAGTTCTTACAAGCTAAGTGTTTATCTGATTGGATTTTTCTTTATCATGATGGGAATTCTTACAACCATGTTTATGGCCGCTACTTTTGGAGAGAAAGAACTTGGATTGAAAGAGGGAGTGCTTATTCCTACCATTTTAGCCATACAGCTTGTTGCTATGTTGGGTGCCTGGTTTTTTGCTAAACTATCTGGCAGGATCGGAAATCTGAAGGCAATGATTTTTTCAGTAATCATTTGGATTGTGGTCTGTGTTTACACTTTCACGATCAAAGAGACTACAGGCTTTGTCATCGCCGCATTTGTCATTGGGATCGTTATGGGTGGATCCCAGTCACTGGCCCGCTCTACCTATTCTAAAATGTTACCGGAAACTACGGATCACACCTCCTTCTTTAGTTTCTATGACGTAACCGAGAAGCTAGCCACAGTCGCAGGTACTTTCAGTTTTGGAATCATCGAAGCAGTCACTGGCAGCATGCGCTACTCAGTTCTCGCCATCACCTTTTTCTTTGGAATAGGCTTGATATTTTTAGTGATGCTATTGGCACACCAAAGAAGTTGAGAAAAAAATATTGCATTAAATGGGTCGCTCAATGATTTGCCGGAGACAATCTATCGAATTTTCGTAATTTTAATCCGATTATTTAATTTTTTTATGAAGCCAAAAATAGCTGCCCAATCGGGTACTTTCGAGTCGAGCGACGTTATTGTTCTCATTGAACCTCTACCAAATAAATCCGGTAGAAAGATTGAAATTTCATCTACCGTAATGCAGCAGTTTGGAGCAAGCTTCAGGCAAATTGTTACAGACATGCTCGATCAGTATGAAATGACGGATATTCATTTGATTGCCAAGGATAAAGGTGCTCTGGAACCTACGATAAAAGCACGTCTTGAAACTGCCATCAAACGATCTATTGGTCAGCAGGAAGGAACCTTGTAATTCAATATCAGGATGAAAAACTATAAGAATCGCAGAACAATGCTCTACATTCCCGGAAATAATCCTGCTATGATTCAGCAGGGAGGAATATATGGAGCCGACAGTATTCTTCTTGATTTGGAGGATGCCGTTGCCTTGAACCAAAAGGATGCCGCCAGGACGTTGGTCAGAAACATGATCAAAGTTACAGACTTTTACGATGCCGAAGTATGTGTCAGAGTCAATCACCTAAGTACTCCTTTTGGTTTGGCCGATTTGGAGGAGATCGTTCCTCTCCAGCCATCCGCTATCCGGTATCCCAAAACAGAATCTCCGGAGGAGGTAATAGAGCTGCTGAAAATCATTGAACGCATTGAGGATCGTCATCATCTGCCACACAATCAAATGACGCTGCACGCAATGATCGAAACTGCCATGGGCGTGCAAAATGTATTCAATATCGCCAGCAAATTCATCAGAATTGATGCTATAACCATCGGTGAGCAAGACCTTACAGCTGATATGAATATTGTATATACTCCTGATGGTGCAGGCATTGACTTTGCCCGCAAACGGATTGTGATGGCAGCGAAAGCCAGTCACATCGATGTGATCGACACTATATTCCCGGATGTGAATGACGAAGAAGGATTGCGAAGGGAAACAGAATATGCCAGGAAGATTGGTTTCACCGGAAAAGCTGTGATCAATCCAAGGCAGATCGATGTTGTACATGAGGTCTTTACACCAACAGAAGAGGAGATCAGGAAAGCCTACCACATAGTTAAAGAGTTCCTGGCCAACAGCGCAGCAGGTATCGGGGTATTTGCCATTGACGGGAAAATGGTGGATGCACCTATCGTAGCGAGGGCACAATATGTACTCAGACTTGCTAATGTGACAGTGGGATAGAAGGTCGCGCAAAGACGCAAAGAAACGCAAAGCTAACTCCAATTTTCTTTGCGTTTATACCAGTTTTGGCACGAAATTGAGATTAAAACAAAAGGGATCAAAAACATAAAATCAACATAATGTTAAACAGTTTAGGTAGGGAAATCCCTGAATACATTGATGGAATTGGTAAACTGGAACCATTTCAGGGTGCACTAACCAAATTGAGCAAAGGATGGATGGATGAACCAACTATTCCTGCTCCTAACAAGGCATATCTGCCGCACCAAAGCAAACTGTGTAAAACACTTGAAGAGGCGATCATCAGAAGTAATCCGCACAACGGAATGACGGTTTCTTTTCATCATCATCTGAGAAATGGGGATATTCTGCTGGTCCAAACGCTCACAATTCTGCATAACATGGGAATTCGTGAGATAACATTGGCTTCTTCCTCTTTGAATGAATGTCATGATCCAATCCTTCCATATTTGGTTGATGGCACCGTAACACGCATCTTTTCCTCAGGTATCCGGAGTGAACTGGGAAAGGCAATTGCCCTGGGAGTTTTGGACACACCCGTAGTGATACATTCCCACGGAGGAAGGGTGCGCTGCATTCATACCGGGAAAATTCAGATTGACCTGGCTGTCATTCCTGCTTCAGCTGCCGACTGCGAAGGCAATGCAACAGGTTCACATGGTAAATCGGCTTTTGGTTCTATTGGTTATGCTGTCATTGATGCCCGTTATGCCAAACAGGTGATCGTCGTGACAGATAATCTGGTTAACTTTCCCTGTATTCCACTTTCAATTTCACAAAATTTTATTGATCATGTAGTGTTGGTCGATTCTATCGGGGATGCCTCAAAAATTGCAACCGGAACGACGCGTATTACCAACTCCCCCATGGATTTGAGAATAGCCAAACTGGCGGCAGATGTGATCGAACACTCCGGATTTTTCGTACCCGGATTTGCTTTTCAGGTAGGAGCGGGAGGTGCTTCACTGGCTGTGGCAAAATTCATCCGGGAGAAGATGAAGACGAGAGGGTTAAAAGGAAGTTTTATGCTTGGAGGGATCACCTCCTATTGTGTTGATATGCTCAACGAAGGATTGTTCGAGACAATCTTTGATGTGCAATCATTTGATGCAGTAGTAAGTAACTCATTACTGAACAACCGTCATCACATCGAGATTCCTGCAGCTTTATATGCCAATCCTTTTAATTGTGGCTGTATTACCAATAAAATCGATGTGGTGGTACTCGGAGCCCTTGAGATTGATGTAGATTTCAATGTCAATGTAATCACCGGATCAGAGGGAAAAATTCGTGGAGCATCAGGCGGCCATTCGGATACAGCTTCAGGTGCAAAACTCACTGTGGTAGTTTGTCCTTCTTTCCGTGGTCGTATTCCGATTATTAAAAAGAGGGTTCATACCATTGTCACCCCTGGAGAAACTGTACATGTACTAGTCACAGAGCGTGGTACCTGTGTTAATCCTGCATTCAAAGATTTGGAAGCCAATCTGCGCAAAGCCGGACTTAACATCAAGGATATCCATGATCTGGAAATTGAGGTGGATAAAATTACCGGGATTCCTGCACCACTTGAATTCACAGATAAGATTGTTGGTATTGTTGAATACCGTGATGGAACAATTATTGATGT
>CAIRSO010000472.1 GCA_903881215.1 uncultured Bacteroidia bacterium | reverse complement strand
GTTTTCAGAAAGGGAAAGCCTGCTTTCCTGATTTTGGAAGCCGGTTCTAATCAGATGAATCGTCTTTATGGAAAGATCGTAGGAGTCCAGTGATAATTTTAGTTGCTCAATACCTGCTTCCTTATTTCCTTGTTTTTCTTCAATTTGTGAAATTAAATAAAGGGCTTCCGCTTTATTTTTGAGAATGTCAAGGAACCTGGTCTTATCAATCGCATTTTCAGGGATCGGATTTGTGGCACTAGAATCTGAGTTAAAACCAGGAGTAATGGCGATGATAGCTTTTTGAAAATATTCCAATGAGATTTTCAGATTTTTTTTACGCTGTAACAAAAATATATCCAGATTGCTCTCACTCTCTTTCTTCCTAAGGAAATTTAATCCAATGTCCTTTAAGCAAGAGGCATAGGATACTCCCTGTTTACCCATTCTTTTTTCGATCATACCACTTGCTAGTTGGTAATTGGCAATAGAACGGTCAAAGTCTTCCATTTCAAGATATACCATTCCTAGATTCATGTAAATCAATCCCTTTTCCGCAAAATCCACTCCGAGATCCTTCTCTCCAATCTTTAAGGCCTTATTAAACAATAAAATACTTTCAGGATATTGTTTTTTCTGAAAGCATATTAATCCGCTGGAAGTCCACTTTTTGAAATTGAGTGCGCTGTGCCGATATATTTCAAAAGACCTTGCATTGTATCTTTCGGCTTCAGAAATATTTTTATTGTCCAGATAAAACAAGGTAAGGTTCATCAGTAATATCTCATAGAACTTCTGATCTGATATTTCAAGTTTTTGGAAAATTCTGTCTGCATTCTCGTAAAAAGATCGTGCCTTTTCAATGTCCCCTTTTGCATTATAACAGATTCCAAGGTTTTGATAGACAGTTGGCAATCTCTTTAATTCCTGTGTTCCTGCTGAAATATATATAGAAAGAGCTTTCTCGTAAAACGATATCGCATCATCGTAGGCTCCGAACTGGCTTTTAATGTTTCCAATGTTGAGAAGAACATGAGCGGCAGGTACTGAGTTTTCACCATATTTTTCTCTTCTAATTTGAAAGAGCAACTCATACAGATTCATAGCCGAATCATATGACCCTTGGCTATAAGCCTGAAAAGCAAGATTTAGGGTCTCCTTTTCTTTGTCAGGATTGCTCTGTTGTGCAAACAAAGAAGAGGTTGAAACCAAATAGTAACAAATGATTCCAATCTTCCAGAAAATGTATTTTATAAAGGGAAAAGACTTCATAAATGAATATTGCAATTCAATTCCTGAAAATTATATTAAAAAATGATTGCCAAGGATAAAATTTATATTTTTTAAATACCTCTAAATCAGAGCTGTATGTATTTTTTTCTTTTTTTTCTTTTTTTTTACTAAATAGGGGTAACCTTTATAACGTTCATGGTATTAAAAGTTGCAAGGAACAATAAAGATTCATTAACTTATTAAGACATTTTACCATGAAAAATTTTAATTACACAACAGTTGAAGTACTTTCTATCGAAGAATTGGCATCAGTAAAAGGTGGTTACGGTATTCCTACCCCAATTATCATCAACGAGTAGTTCCCAAAGATTTTATTTATTTCTTTTCGGTCCGGCATTAAATATTTGCCGATTGTATCGAAAAATTGTATTAATGCTACCTGGTAGCAAATTTGATATGTCCTTTTGGATATGTAAACGAATTTATAAATAATTTAAATCAAATGGTTTCTAATAATCAGGAAGTAATCAAGGAAGGTTTTGCAGAGGGCAACCTTATGGATGATGGATCTGGAAAGATTTCATCCGTTCTGGTTGACGACCTAACTTTAGCCGAGGATATTTCTCTATACATTGAGATAGAGGAAGCACTGAATGAAAAGGAAATCATGTCATTAAGAAGTCAATTGAAAACCATGAATAAAGAAACCGGAATGACTCCTGAAAACAAGCGCCCAATGGACGCTGATGCCTATTTTGGCTTATCAGAGGAATTCTTCAATCCAGTCAATCTGAATTTGGAAGGTGAGAGCGAAGAAATTGGTAATTATCTTCAAAAGCTTCACATCAAAAATCACACCGTTGTTTCAAATGAAGTTATTCATGATCTGTTAACAGATGAAGCAGCCATCATCGAAGTGGATCAGCAAATGATGTCACTTGAAGACGAATGCCTGTTTGATGAAATTAGTAATGCTGCGACTGAAAAGGATATTATTGACCTAAGGTCTAATCTACAGTCAATTGCACACAGTGTATCGGTGCACGAGCGCACGTTTGAAGAAATTGAAGATTTAGTTGATGGTGAGCTCGACAATGAACTTGAAAGTTTAATTAGGGAAGAAGCGATCATGAATTCTGCTCTTTCCAACGAAATAAATCTCCACTACGAGATCAATAATGCTATTGAGGAACAAGACATTATAAATCTTAGAGCCACTTTAAAGGGGATGATTCAGAACGAATACTCTCATTCGTTTTCTGTTGATGAGTTAGATAGCTATTTAGGTGAGGATTTGGATGATCCTACAAGGTCAATTTTTGAGGATGAGTTGATGATAAATCCTGGATTGACTGCTGATTTGGCATTCCACAAGGAGGTGGATAAAGCGATAAATGAGTCTGATATAATGGCTCTCAGAGCTAGCTTGCAAAATATTTCTCAAGAACAAAGGGATCAAGACGATGAGAAACTTGGCATCGTTTCACCCAAAAGGAAGAGTTTGTTTTGGTATGCGGCAGCTTCCGTTATTGTGTTGATGGTCGTATTTACGTCTTTGATGCGTAGTAAAACATATTCAAACCTTCAGCTTTATGCATCATATTATCAGCCATATAAGGGTGGAGAAAGTGTGTCAAGGTCAGCTGAAGGCACAAGTAACAGCCTCAATATCGCCTTACGCGAAATCAACCAGGGTGAATATCAGGAAGCTTTGATTTCTTTGAATCAAGCCTCCACAACAGATAGAGATGCGGTTAGTATTAATTTTTACAAAGGAGTATCTTATCAGGAACTTGGAGAATACACCCATGCAATCAGTTCATTTACTGAAGTTGTCAAACATGGTGATAATTTACTGGTTGAACAATCTGAGTGGTATATCGGGTTATGTTATCTCCGGAATGATGAGCGTCAAAAGGCTTTGAGTCAGTTCAAATCGATTGCATCCAGAAAGGGATTCTATGGTAAGCAGTCAAGCAAATTATTAAAACAATTAGAATAAAAGTAGTATAGGTAAATGGTTTAGAACATTATTAAGTTACTTTATTCGTTCCTTGCAAAATGATGCAGTAACTGTTAGTGTAAGAGAGTGGTTCTAAAGACAAATATAAAAAGTAGCGATAGTGCTTTGCCATATGGCAAGGCTATGGCTTTTTATAGATACGGGTAATTTTTATCTGGTTTCGTTATTGGTATCTTATACTTTCGGGTTTTCTTCCCAGAAAATCATCGAATCGTGATTTTGTCAGGCCTTGAAGATTTGTCCCAATTGGACTAATCCCTTCCGGTGGTGTTACTGGAAACCATGTAAGTCTGATGTCGACAATCTTGAACACTAGAGATTCGTTGTAAATTCTCAAACCGGCTCCGATTCCCATATAAAAGTCTTTTTTGAGTATTGTTTTAGGAGAGTCCGATAAAAAGGCAAAATCAGTAAAAAGATAGTTGGTGAATTTGAAATTATAAAAATTCAATTTCAAATATCTCACTGTTTCAAAGTTAAATTTTAACCGGTTTCTTCCTTTAAGATCGCTGCTATAGAAATCCCTTATCCCATATTGTCCATTAATGGTGAGGTATTCTTCTCTAAAACGGTTGATTCCGCCAAGAAATTCAATTTTGATAAACTCGCGGATGGGATCGCCGAAAGCATAGAATTTGTTAGAGAAAAAATTTGCACTGGCAAGGAAGGTCCCTTGTTTAATGATTCCATTATCCAGGAAGCCATCAAATGCCAGCCTGCCGCTATAGTATCTTCCCTCCTTATCGATAAAAGCATTGCTAAGAGATAGACGAAGATATGGCCAGATCCCGTATTGTGATTTGTCCAATCCTGTTGCAATTTCATAATAGTG
>CAIRSO010000471.1 GCA_903881215.1 uncultured Bacteroidia bacterium | reverse complement strand
GCTTATTCCACCAGTCAGACCAACAGAGATATTATTATCAATCAGTTTATAAGTAGCCTGAATTGGTATTTCCAGGTATTTAAAATCCTGTGAAACATCCGAACCGAAAGCATTGGTTCCTGCCATTTGTATCCCGCTGGTGGTAGCAGACTGCATACCATTTGAATACACGATACTTGAAACCGAAGGCAAATAAAGTACAACTTCTCCAGAGATGTTAGCGCTTTTTTCAACGGGTTCCAAATAGGTAATGCCGGACTTGGCACTTAGGGTATAATCTGTATGGGTACCTTGCTTCAATTGAGAATACCTAATTCCGGTACTGATACTAATTCTGTCATTTAGTTTATAGGAAGCCATCATTCCTCCACTAACCGTACCAACGGATTTTGTCCCGGAATTTGCTCCTTGAATTTGAGGCGCAAACATCGGTGAAACTTCTGCTTTAACCTTCCAAATACCTTTAACAGATCTGTCTGAAGAAGGAGAAGAAATTTGATCAGAATTTGCAAAATAAAGTGGTTCTGCATTCTTCTGTCTGGTTTTTGTTCCCTGTTCTGATTTCTTATCCTCCCTGGTATTGGCTACGGCATTCTCTTGGGGAGTTGTGTTTCCCATGTCTTTGTCAGCTGTCTGAGGGACAATCATTATTTTACTATCTGATGCAATGGAGACTTTATTTTTAGGGGAGGAAACGACGTGTGATTTTAATCCATGGTTGCCTGCCTTCATTACTCCTTTTGTACGCTGATCAGCAATGAGCTGTTTCTCAGGGGTAGGTAAAATTGCAGTAGTTTTACTTGAAACAGGATTCTCCGGGGAGATTACCTGATTAATCTGTGAGGGGTTCTTGTTGTCTGAAAATTGGTTCTGTTCAGTGCTGTACCATCCTGTCACTACTGCAATCAACAAGGCTGCTGCTATACCGATAACAGTCTTTACCTGATTAAGCCGTCGTACTTTGCTTTTGAATACCATCTGATCATTAATCTGCTCCAAAAGGCCAACCGGAGGATTCTTTTCGAAATTCCCCAGTTTTTCTTTAAAAAGTTGATCAATAGTATTCTTCTCCATTTTCATAATGCTTTCACCCGAGCTTTTTTTTCTGATCCGAATTCTTCGGTTACCTTTTTTTGTAAAATCATCCTTGCCCTGGACAAATTTGATTTTGAAGTACCTTCAGAAATCTTCATCATTTCCCCGATTTCCAGATGCGAATAACCTTCTATCGCATACAAGTTAAAAACCATTCTGTACCGGGGTGGTAATTCTTGTATAATCTTCATTAATTCACCCGCAGAGATGGAAGAGATAGTTTCCTCAACCCATTCGGTTGATTCATAAATACTCATCTCCTCTACCGGATACAAGCGATCATGTTTTCTGAACTTTTCCAGGGCGGTGTTAACCATGATTCGTCTCATCCACCCTTCAAAAGATCCTTTAAATTCGAACTGCCTTATTTTGGTGAAGACCCTTACAAAACCTTCCTGTAAGATATCTTCGGCATCCGCAGAATCTTTTGCGTACCTTAGACAGACCCCATACATTCTTGGTGAGAACTGACGGTATAACTCGGTTTGAGCCTTGCTGTTACCCTCCCAACATTTATATATGATCTCTTCTAACTGGGTCACGCTAACAAACTGATAAAAGATTTTGATGATGAACTGATGATACAATTTATCCCTGCAAATGTCTTCAAAAGTTGTTAAAGAACGAAAATAAAAACCACATAAATTGTGGTTTGACCATATTTTCAGAACTAGTGACCAATGTTAAGACGTAACTCGGGATTGAAATGGTTGCGTGGGGAATACAACTATTTATGAACAATATTCAACGAAATGTTGAAATCGATCAATGAAAAACGAAAAGTGTACAATAGATAAGATAGGGACTGATAATCAGCTGTATCATTAAGCATTGTTCACTTTTCACTTTTCGTTGTTCCTTATTTTCCCATCAGCTCTGCCAACTTATTGGCCAACTCTTCCCCACGAAGGTTTTTTGCTATAATTTTACCTTCTTTGTTGAGCAAAAAAGTGCATGGGATTGCAGTAACGCCATATTTTTGAGCGATTTCGCTTTGCCAGAATTTTAATTCAGAGACTTGGTGCCATACTAATTTGTCATCCGCAATGGCCTTAACCCAAGCTTCTTTTTCTCTATCGAGGGATACACCGACAACATCAAACCCCTTGTCTTTGTATTTCCCATAAAGGGCAACGACATTTGGATTTTCCTGACGACAGGGCTGGCACCATGCTGCCCAGAAATCTATCATCACATATTTCCCCTTTGTTGAGGAGAGGGTGAAAGTTCCTCCATCTGGAGTTGGAAGTGTAAAGTCGGGAGCCAAGGACCCTACATCTGTGGTCCTCATCTTATCGGCAATTTTTTTCAGTTCGCCAACATAAATAGAAGGGTGAACAGCAGGATCCAGAAAAGCAATAAGCGTATCAATATCAGCAGCAGAAATGGTTTGCCCGAATTGCATCATGGCAATAAGCGGTGAGACTGTGGATTTTTTATGCTCACGAATAAAATTCTTGGCATATACATTGAGGTTTTGAACCATAGCCTCGTAATCGATCTGTGCTTTTTTCATCCCATCCTGATCTCCTGATTGCTGAGCTGTAGCATACCTTTGTTGCATTCCTTGTGCCTCTTTGGATAGATTCATCAGTTCTGATTGGTAGATCTTAAATTCTTCGTTCGAACTGGAACCTGTAACGACAGTTTTAGTAAGACTGTCGGCATAAGCCTGGATTGTTATGGAACCGTTTTCAGCAAAAAATTGGGCAACCATTTCCTGAGGTCCCAAGGCTACAAAACGAAGTTCTGGTAAATCCGTTTTTCCGGTTAGTTGGAATTTGCCTTTGCTGATCGATGCAGAGTCCTCAGCAACCCATTTGCCATCAGCAAATTTCATCAACAGAATCTTGCCACTTTCTTTGCCTTTTATCTCCCCTTTTATCACAAATTTATCTGGTTTGGCGCAGGAGACAATGCTACAGGTTATCAATCCCAAAAACAACATTCTTTTTATCATCTGTCTTTCTTTGTTTTAGGGTTGAACAACAACCCGGGTTAAAATGAATAGTTCAAAAATAGAAAACATTTTGACAACAGTGCTCTCAGAGTTTCCCAATGGTATTGTAATATTTTTTCAGTAACAACTGAGCAGCTACAAAAGGACTGAGTTTATCATCAGACACATTTTTTTCCAGGGCGGCAATGATATTTCGAACTTGTTTATTCTGGTAGAAACTATCTTTCAGATGTGCATCAATGGTCTCAAACATCCAGAATCTGGCTTGAGAAGAACGTCTTTCCTCAAAGAAGCCATTTTTTTTAACCAGATCAAAGTATTCATCAATACTCCCGGCAATTTCGCTCATACCGGTATTGCGGAGAGAAGAACAAACTTTAACTTGTGGTATCCATCCCGAGAATGAAGGTGGGAAAAGATGCAGGGCGTTGCGGTAAAGTGTTGCTGCCGCATTGGCGCGATGCAGATTGTCGCCATCAGCTTTGTTGATGACAATAGCATCAGCCATCTCCATAATGCCTCTTTTGATGCCTTGTAAATCATCTCCTGCACCTGAAATCTGGAGGAGAAGAAAAAAATCAACCATAGAATGTACGGCAGTTTCCGACTGGCCAACCCCTACCGTTTCTATCAAAATGGTGTCGTAACCTGCAGCCTCGCACAACAATATTGTTTCACGGGTCTTTCTGGCCACCCCACCCAATGATCCGGATGAAGGGCTTGGCCTGATGTAGGCATTTGGATCAGTTGAAAGGGCTTCCATCCTGGTCTTGTCTCCAAGAATAGACCCTTTTGATCGCTCTGAACTGGGATCAATGGCAAGGACAGCCAATTTTTTGCCGTTTGAAGTAAGATGCGAACCGAAAGATTCGATGAATGTGCTTTTGCCGGATCCGGGTACACCGGTAATGCCAATTCGAATAGATTTTCCTGAGTAAGGCAAACAGTGTCCAATAATTTTCTGTGCCATAACCTGATGTTCAGGCTTATTGCTTTCTATCAATGTAACGGCCCTGCTTAATATTGTTCTGTTGCCTTGCAGGATACCTTCGCAATATTGTTCGGATGTTAGCTCTTTCTTCTTGTTTTTTTTCAGGAATCTATTGACCGAATCCGTATTCACCGCCTCAGGATGCTCAATTCCTTTGTTGACACTGAGTCCAATAAAGGAAGGATCATTTTCGGGATGATGAACATGGTCGGATTTTGTCATCTGGGTTTGACTGTAGAGACAAGGCATACCTTGTCTCTTTTTATTTTGAATGAATGACGAATAAGACAAGGCATGCTTGTCCCTACGATTATTGCACCTTTGTTACATTACCCGAAATCCTCAGGATAGTAGTAGCGGAGTTCGGATCATTTGAAATGACGGTAATGGTTTTATTCTGCAAACCTAATTTTCCTGCAGAATCGAAGATCACTTTAAGATCTGTGTCAGTACCAGGCTTAATAACATTGGAAGCCGGATTAGCAGCGGTACAACCGCAAGAAGCTTTTACGCTGCGTATTTGAAGATCACTTTTCCCTTTGTTCAAAATTTTAAAAGTGTATTCAACTTTCTTACCTTCCTTAATCTCTCCGAAATCATAAACACGCTCGTTAAAATCAATAATAGGCGCATTCTTAATCTCTGCCTGGGACAGCTTCGAGAAATCTTCCTCAATAGTAGCAGTTATATTGACACCGAAATTGTAATTCTCTTCACCGTTATATGTTAAGTAAATTCTGGTCATTTGAAATCCAAGTTCCGGTATTTTAGCTCCATCAAAAGTTACAACGACATATCCGGTTGCATTCGGCTCGACAACAGCAGGGACAGCTTTTGCAACAATAAATGCAGGAATACCTTTAATTCCAATGGCTACTTTGCTACCAGAAGTGTTGATGAATTTCACCGAGTCGGTTTTCATCTCGTTGTTTTTGATTCTTACGAAGGAGAGATTGTTGTTTAACATCCTGAGCTTACCCAGATCAACAGGGTATTGTTCGGCGACAGAAAGCGTCTTGGGGACAACCTCCCCGGCAATTTTCAAAACAATGGCCCCATTGGGGATATTTGCCATGACTGTGATTGTCTTATTAAAACTTCCCGGACGATTTAGAGGATTGTAAGAAACCTTGATAAAACCTGATTTCCCTGGTAAGATAGGTTCTTTACTCCACTCCGGTGTGGTGCAGCCACAAGATGCATTGACAGTTGAAACCACCAATGGAACTTTTCCATTGTTGCGAAAGTTGAAGTTAAAGTTCGCAGGACCGGCATCTTCCCTGATCTTGCCAAAATCGCACTCCAACGTTTCGAATGCCATGTCGGCTGTCGTTTGCGCCCCGGCATTCAACCCAATGAAGAGCAGAAGGGCAGCAGTAAAATAGCGAATTGAATATTGCATTGGTTTTTACTTAAGATTTAAAATTTATTGAAATACATTGAAGTCAATTGTATTATGGAATAAATTACCCTCAATTCAGGATACAAAACTAAAAAAATGATTGAATAATTTATTCGTCTCCAAAATAGACGCCCATCTTTCTTGCTTTCTCAACAAGTGTATCATTTGGATTTACCAAACTAAGCTTGCCACCCACTTTTTCGAGAGAAACAGAACCAATTTTGCCATTTTGGACCGCAACCATCTGACCATATTGGCCCTTGGCTATCAATTCGGTTGCATATGCGCCGTAGCGGGTAGCCAGAATCCGGTCCATGGCCGAAGGACTGCCTCCCCTTTGGACGTAGCCTAATCTTGTGTCCCGGGTTTCAATGCCGGTTAAGGTTTGTATTCTTTCAGCGATATATGCCGAAGCTGAGGTATGGGATGGATGATCAATACCTTCAGCTACCACGACGATAGAGTAAGGTTTTTTCATGGAGAACCTGTTCTCTATTGCTTTACATACACTATTAATATTGTATTTTATTTCAGGTATCAGGATGATGTCGCCACCACCTGCTAAACCAGCATAGAGCGCAATCCAGCCAGCATCGTGTCCCATTACTTCTATAACCATTGCACGCTGATGTGAGTTGGCAGTGGTATGCAATCTGTCAATGGCCTCGGTAGCAATAGTAACTGCCGAATCAAATCCAAATGTTATCTCAGTACCGAAAACATCATTGTCAATCGTTTTAGGAATACCGATTACATTGATACCCATCTTCTGTAATTGCGCAGCAGTTTTCATCGTTCCATTTCCACCGATGCAAACAACACAGTCAAGCCCCAGATCATTGTAATTCTTTTTAATGAGTGCTGGTTTCTCATTTGTCTCTTCACCCTTTTCCATCTTAAAGGGTTTTTCACGTGAGGTACCCAGGATTGTACCTCCCACAGTGAGAATCCCGGATAGCTTGGACTCATCCAGCTCAACGTATTCTTTCAATATCAGTCCGCTGTATCCTGCTGTAAAACCGATCACCTCCATTCCATGATTAAGGATTGCAGTTTTGCCGACACCGCGGATGGCTGCATTTAAGCCGGGACAATCACCACCTGCTGTCAATATCCCAATTTTCTTTGTCATAGACATAATCATTTACCGTTTAATCAACTTACGTTTGATGCGTTTACAAAGTTACAACGAATAGTCTGCTCAAAAGTTCTTTGCTAAATTATAATTTGTTTTTTCATACTATAATAATTTATTTTTTAAAGGTAGTATGGAACTCCATGTTGCATAAATTTTTATCATTCTCTTGGGTGTTGTGAAGCAACATGTTCGTTTCATAAAATTTGTACTTTAGCACTTACGTAAATGCAACTTCAAAACCTGTTTAATATGAAAAGTAATCTTTCGATTTTCGTCGCCGCATTCTTTATTGCAGTAAGCTGCAACACACAACCGAAAAAAGGTACTGATGCAGCGAAAAGCGCTGACCAACAAAAAAGTGCTGCTGTCGGGGAAATGAACAAGCTAACTGAAGCAGAAGCTGCGCAAGGTTGGATATTGTTGTTTAATGGTAAAAATGGTGAAGGCTGGAGAGGGGTAAATAAGGCAGATTTCCCTGCAGGCTGGATCGTAGAAGACGGAACCCTTAAATGTATTGGTTCAGGAAATGGCGAGGCAGGTGCAGCCAATGGCGGCGATATACTGTTTGCTACCAGACAATTCTCAAATTTTGACCTCAAGATTGAGTGGAAGATTTCCAAAGGTGGAAACTCCGGAATCTTCTACCTTGGAAAGGAGACAAAAGGGAAGGAAATCTGGAGATCGGCACCTGAATTTCAGGTTCTTGACAACGAGAATCACCCTGATGCTATTATGGGACAAGATGGCAACCGGATGGCAGGATCATTGTATGATCTCATTCCTGCAAAACCACAAAATACCAAACCTTTTGGAGAATGGAACAGTGCTGAAATTTTAAGCTACCAGGGCGCAGTTGTACACAAGCAAAATGGGGCTACAATTTTAGAATACCATCTTTGGACTCCTGCGTGGAATGAACTGGTTAAGAATTCAAAATTCCCTTCATACAACCCCGATTGGGCAAATGTAGCCAAAGAGGGTTGCATTGCTCTGCAGGACCATGGCAATGATGTGTGGTACCGTAACATCAAAATTCGTCCACTGTAGAAATAAAAAAAGTTCCTGACCGGAACTTTTTTTATTTCTTATTCAGGTGAGTACCCGGATTCATTCAGAATCTTGTGGTAATCG
>CAIRSO010000470.1 GCA_903881215.1 uncultured Bacteroidia bacterium | reverse complement strand
GGATTGGGCTATATATAAAAGGAAAAGGGACAAAAGGAGATAATCACCCATTGAGGAGAGTGCTCGCCCCCAGGCAAAATGGAATGGGGCGAATAGCTTGCCGGAATAAACTTCCGCGGGAAGCTTTAAATAATTTAGCAAAAGATAAAACGAAGCGGCGAAAGAGATTGAGATGAGAAATTTCACTGTAGTTGCCAATCGCAAATCGCAAATCGTTCGATGCATTTGGGCTGATAGCAGCACAACGAAAAGCATGAATAATATGAATGCCGGGATTTCAGCTTGAGAACTCCCGTTCTGCTTATTTTTATACTGTATCCCGAAATGAAATTTACCTTCCTGACAAAATACCTGGATGGTTTCCGGATTCTGTTCTGCAATTATCTCGCACTGATCGGAAAGTTTGAAATCCTCCTGAAAAGAGGATTGAATGTACCTGTTCTGGTAAGGGAAATCCCTCTTGATGAGCATGTAACCAAAAACCGTATACTCATCGACCTGTTTGGAGAAAATGTAGAACCATCCGGTAGGCAATTTTTTAATGATACCCTCCTGCCTGATTTGTTCAGCTTTGTGGTCAAACGCCACGAGGGATGAGCTCCAGTAAACGAGCGAATCGTGGAGTGAAACAGAATAAAAGAGTCCATGGAATTCTTGTTCAGTCCCGGCAGCTTCCAACCAAAGCTCCTTCCCTTTACCGGATTTGGGTAGCTTATTCCCAATCCTTTCCATTTCTGCCCTGATGGTTTTCTCTTTCCCCTCAAAGACTCTGAAGATTCGCTCTCCTTCAGATTTCTGACCCGGCTCAGAATAAAATAATGTTCCAATACCTAGAGCGCAGAACAAAGCTAAATGTGCCGTGATCAACAAAGCATACCTGGGAATAATATTTCTGGCTTGCTTAAGCATGGTGATATGGTTCTCCCTTGATAATTGTCATGGCACGGTACAACTGTTCGATAAAAATCAGCCGGACCAACTGATGAGGGAAGGTTAGCCTGGACAGCGATATTTTACTGTCTGCCCTTTTGTACACAGCCTCTGAAAACCCATACGGTCCGCCAACCACAAAAATAACCTGTTTGGTACCTGCCAGCATTCTTTTTTGAATCCAACCTGCCAGTCCGGGGGAGGACAATTCAGTTCCATCAACATCCAAAAGCACCAGTTCATCTCCGGTAGAGACCTGATCCAGAATAGCTTTCCCTTCGCGCTCTTTTTGCTGATCAGCAGAAAGATGACGGCTATTCTTGATATCTGCTATCACCCTGATCTCGAAAGGGAGGTAGTGGATCAACCTTTTCTGGTAATCGTCAATCCCCTCGAGGAGGTATTTTTTATCGGTGGTCCCAACCAATAATAAGGTAATCCGCACGGCATGATAATTGTTAGAGATCCTACAAAGTAATGTTATTTTTACACATATCATAAGAATGGCTATAAAATTTGAAGGTATTGGCTATATTTGACACTCTTACGGCATTTTTTAGTGTGTCAAACAGTTCAAAAAAAGTGTGATGAAGAATATCTTTTTCTCTTTAGTAACTTTTCTTTTCCTTATTCTTCTGGTGGGCAAGAGCGAAGGACAGATCCCCGGCCAGATTGTATCAGGTTTAAAATCAGGGAACGCAAAAATGGTTGCCTCCTGTTTCAATGACAATGTTGAACTGGTCATCCTTGACAAGGAGAATGTTTGTTCGAAGGAGCAGGGAGAGATGATTCTCAATGATTTTTTCAGCAAAAACAAGCCGGTTGATTTTAAGCTGACACATCAGGGGGGAACAGATTCTGTGTATGGAATAGGCAAATTACAGACGGCCAATGCCAATTTCCGGATCTATTTCATGCTCAAATCTTTTGCCAGCAAGCCCATGTTGGTTCAATTAAGAATAGAGAAAGACTAGCAAAAGAGAGTTTTATGCATAGAGTTTTAGAATCGGCCAGGATTTGGATCAAAAACATACTCGATCAAATCGTATTAAAAGCGAAAAAGATCACTGTGCCATTTTTCGATGGGTTAGCTTTATATGATGTCGCACGTTTTTTCTACAAAGGGATTGTTGACGGGGCGATTACCACCAGAGCTTCATCCATTGCTTTTAACTTCATTCTGGCAGTTTTTCCTGCAATCATATTTCTCTTTACCTTGATTCCGTACATTCCCATCGATAATTTTCAGGATGAGTTGATGAAGCTGATTCAAAGCGTATTGCCAGACAATGCCTACCTGGCCATCCAGGGTACCATTCAGGATATTGTGACCCAGCCCAGGGGCAGCTTGCTTTCGTTTGGATTTCTGGCAGCTTTCGTTTTCTCTACCAATAGTTTAGTTTCAATTATTGTGGCTTTCAACAATACCATCCATGCCATTGAAACGCGCAGCATCGTCAGCCTTTACCTTATTGCTTTTGGCTTATCCCTGATTCTCACTACATTAACCACCTTAAGTGTGGCGCTTATTACCATCAGTCAGCGGGTGATGGAAATACTGGTAGCCAAAGAATTTATCCGCTTCGATTACATTTATTACTTGCTGATAGGAGGGAAATGGCTGGTCATCCTACTATTGTTCTTTTTTGCCTTTGCTTTTCTATTTTATTTCGCCCCGGCAAAGAAGATGAAATTCAGGTTTATCTCTGCGGGAGGCACGCTTGCAACCGTGCTTTCCATTTTGATTTCGGTCGGCTTCTCTTTCTATATCAATAACTTCGGAAAGTACAACACCCTTTATGGTTCCATTGGCACATTGATTGTTGTGATGCTCTGGTTCTACTTCATGGCACTAATTCTGCTGATCGGCTTTGAGCTAAATGTGAGCATTTGGAGTGCGCGGAGCCAGGTAAATGGGAAGAGAGAGGGAAGACTTGGGGACTAGGGGACTAGGGGACTAGGGGACTGGGGGACTGGGGGACTAGGGGACTGGGGGACTAGGG
>CAIRSO010000469.1 GCA_903881215.1 uncultured Bacteroidia bacterium | reverse complement strand
GCATCGCCCGTCGGTGGAAATAAGCTGAGTGAGTTGCTTCATGGCAGAAAAGAGGGCAAGGTTGTGATCGTGGTTTCTGACATAACCCGACCAATCCCCTATTTTAAATTCCTGCCGGAACTAATTGCATTGATAGAGACCTCCGGTGTGAAAAAGGAAGAGATAACGATTCTGGTTGCTACCGGTATGCACCGCCCTTCGACCCGAGATGAACATCAGAGAATGTTTGGAGAGTACATTCTCAACAACTACTTCATAACCGATCATGATTGTGAAAACAAGGATGGATTGCTCGAATTACAGGGAATAAGCTGGTCCGGATCAAAAATCAGCCTGAACAAGCATTATGTTGATGCTGGATTCCGTATTGTAACAGGTTTGGTTGAGCCTCATTTTATGGCAGGCTTTTCCGGTGGAAGGAAAGCCATTTGTCCCGGACTCGTTTCGCTTGATGCCGTTCAGAAATTTCATGGGTACTCCTTCCTTAGCCATCCAAATGCATCATGCGCAATTTTGAAAGACAATCCATGTCATGAGGAAAATACCTCAATTGCGAGATTGTGTCCTCCTGATTATGCCATAAACATCGTCCTGGATACAAAAAAAGATATCAACACGATTGTTTCCGGCGAACTGTTCTCCTCTCACCATGCTACTGTTGAATACGTGAAGACTGCATGCTGTCCTGTAGTTTCAGAACCAGCTGATATGGTGGTCACATCTTGCGGGGGAAATCCCCTGGACACAACATTCTATCAATGTGTCAAAGGTTTCGTTAGCTGTTTGCCGGCTGTTAAAAATCAAGGTGAGATCTTATCTTTTGGCAGTTGTTCTGAGGGAATCGGAAGTCCTGAATATACTGTGATCATGAAAAAATATGCCAATAATTATTCGCGGTTTATTGAGGATATTAAAAATGGACCTTCCTTCATCAAGGATCAATGGGAATTTCAGATGCACATCAGGGCGCTGGAAAAAACCGGTCAGCAAAATCTGCGTTTTTTCACTTCAGGTATCACGGCAGACGAACTTTCTCAACTTTCTGTCAATCCCCATTATGCCCTTGCCAGCGAAATCGGGAAAAGCCTTCAAAGTCAGATCGATTTAGCCGTTCACGCACAAAAGAAAATTGCCGTTTTCCCCGAAGGGCCCTATTGCGCACCGGTTATTGGTTAATGCCACAACAAAGATTTTTATTTCTCTTCATTGATCAGGCCATTTCACCAGAGGACTTTTATCGAGTCCTGAAATTTCATTTTATTGCAGCCAACCGATCTTCCAGAATCTTGATTTTCTCCTCAGCATCAGCTTTTTTCTTCCTTTCGAGTTCAACAACAGCAGCCGGAGCACTGGCTACAAATTTTTCGTTGCCAAGTTTTCTTTCGACCCCTTCCAGAAATCCACGGAAGTAAATCAAATCTTCATTGATTTTGGCCACTTCCGCCTCCACATCTACACTCCCGGCAATAGGAATATAAAAGGCCGTCGCTTTAACCATAAATGTTGCGGCACCATCGACCTCAGAAGAACTAATCTCAGGCTTCGAGACGTTAACCAACTTTGAAACAATGGTATTGTATTCAGGTACATACCCTTTTTCACCAGGGATAATGAAAAGTTCAATGGAATCTTTCATTGCAATTCCCTTTTCCTTGCGGATGCTGCGAATGCCCGAAACCAGCTCTTTAACCAACTCGAACCGCTCACAAAGATCATTGTTTGGTGCTGAAGTTTTAGGCCAGGACGACATCATGATCGATTCGCCAGCTTTGCGTTCTCCGATTAGTTGCCAGATCTCCTCACTGATAAACGGCATGAAAGGATGAAGCAACTTTAGAAGCTTGTCCAGCACTTCAATAACCTCAGAATATGTTATTGAATCAATCGGTTGCTGATAGGCTGGTTTGATAATTTCCAGCAGCCATCCTGAAAATTCGTCACGAATGGTGGCATGGATGGTCAGTAATGCATCATTCAGACGGTACTTATCAAAATGATCATCCATTGTCAGAATGGCCTCGTCCAGCTTGGCCCTGAACCACTCAATCCCTAACCGGGAATGCTCCGGCTGAGGAATGGTAGAATCAATCTCCCATCCATTGATCAACCTGAAAGAGTTCCAGACTTTAGTAAGGAATCCTCTCCCCTGCTCGGTCAGCGATTCATCAAAAAGTATATCATTCCCGGCAGGTGAACACAAAAGCATCCCAACCCTGACGCCGTCTGCCCCATATTTTTCAATCAGATCGAGCGGGTCCGGAGAGTTTCCAAGTGATTTGGACATTTTTCTTCGGAGCTTATCGCGGACGATCCCGGTAAAGTAGACATTCTTAAATGGCAATGTACCCTTGTACTCATAACCGGCAATAACCATCCTGGCTACCCAGAAAAAGATAATTTCCGGAGCAGTGACGAGATCGTTGGTAGGATAATAATAATCAAGGTCGCGGGTGTCGGAAAGGTCCTCCTTTTCAAACACCGAAATCGGCCAAAGCCACGAAGACGCCCAAGTGTCAAGCACATCCTCATCCTGGCGAAGAGAAGACAATGGCAATAAAGCATTACCGGTTTTTATCCGGGCAAGCTCCAAGGCTTTCTCTTCAGTTTCTGCCACAACAAATGATCCGTCGGGCAAGTAATAAACCGGTATTCGATGACCCCACCACAGCTGACGGGAAATACACCAGTCCTTGATGTTCTCCATCCAGTGACGGTAAAGATTTTTAAACTTGGACGGATAAAACCGGATGTCGCCACTTTCAACGGCTTCCAAAGCCGGTTTTGCCAGATCGCCCATCTTCAGAAACCACTGCGCAGAAAGTTTTGGTTCAATGGGGACATGGGTTCTCTCTGAATAGCCCACTTTATTGTTGTAATCTTCAATCTTTACCAGATTACCCGCAGCTTCCAGCATGGGGATGATCTGTTTGCGTGCCTCAAAACGGTCTACTCCAACAAGCAGTTGTGCCTTTTCGCTCAAAGTACCGTCATCATTGAAAGTGTCTATAACTTCCAGATTGTGGCGGATGCCAATTTCATAATCGTTGGTGTCATGTGCCGGAGTGATTTTCAGACAGCCGGTACCAAAATCCATCTCCACATAGTCATCCTGGATCACAGGTACGCTGCGGTTTACCAGGGGCACTAGCACCCTTTTCCCTGCCAAATGGCTGAAACGCTCATCCGCTGGATTGACACAAACTGCAGTGTCGCCCAAAATGGTCTCAGGGCGGGTTGTTGCAACCGTAACATATTGATCAGTTGTTCCTTCAACCAAATATCTGACATAATATAATTTGGATTGCTCCTCCCGGTGGATAACCTCTTCGTCAGAAAGTGCAGTTTTGGCAGCCGGATCCCAGTTAACCATGCGCACACCCCTGTAGACATAACCTTTGTTGTAGAGATCAACGAAAGTCCTGATCACAGATGCCGAACGAATCTCGTCCATTGTAAAGGCTGTGCGCTCCCAGTCGCAGGATGCTCCAAGTTTTTTTAATTGTTCAAGAATGATTCCGCCATGCTTGTGGGTCCACTCCCAGGCATGCTCCAAAAACTGCTCGCGGGTAAGACTATCCTTTCTGATTCCTTCTTTCAATAATTTGTCGACCACCTTGGCCTCCGTAGCTATCGAAGCATGATCGGTTCCCGGCACCCAACAGCCATTCTTTCCAAGCATCCTGGCGCGTCGTACCAACACATCCTGGATGGTATTGTTAAGCATATGTCCCATGTGAAGAACACCGGTTACATTGGGTGGCGGTATCACGATGGTATAAGGTTCCCGATCGTCAGGTTCCGAATGGAAAAAATTATGCTCCATCCAGAAGCTGTACCATTTGTCTTCGATGGTCGTTGGATCGTATTTAGCGGGTATGTCTTTGATCATATATTTATATTATTATCTAAAAGTGCCTAAAGTGAACTAAAGTGCCTAGAGTGCCTAAAGT
>CAIRSO010000468.1 GCA_903881215.1 uncultured Bacteroidia bacterium | reverse complement strand
TCGCATTTGCGATTAAGCAGGACTTTTTTTTATTGTAACTTTGACTTTTCAATTTTATCATCATGCTTAGCTTAAAATTTATCCAGGAAAATCCTGAGTTGGTCATCGAAAGACTCGCCGTTAAACATTTCGATGCACGTGAAATCGTTCAGCAGGTTCTTGCTCTTTACCAGAAGCGCAATGAAAATCAGATCGAAAGTGATGGTTGCAAAGCCGAGATGAATCAATTGTCGAAGGAGATCGGAATCCTGTTTAAAGAAGGGAAAACTGATGAGGCCAACAAAGCCAAGGAGCGGACGGTCGTTTTAAAAGAGCAGATCCGTCAGTATGACGAAGATTTTGTGACCATTGACAACGAGATGGCGGCTTTGCAGGTGTTGATGCCAAATCTTCCCTCCAAACTTGTTCCGGTGGGTAGGACGCCCGAAGACAATCTGGTGGTTGCCAGCGGAGGCACTATTCCGCAATTGCCCGAAGGGTCAAAACCTCACTGGGAACTTGCTGCGCAGTATGACCTGATCGATTTTGAGCTTGGCGTGAAGATTACGGGTGCAGGATTTCCTGTCTACAAGGGTTTTGGCGCCCGCATTCAGCGTGCACTGATCAACTTTTTCCTTGACCAGGCTAGAGGGGCAGGTTATCTTGAAGTTCAGCCACCTTATGTTGTGAACGAAGCATCCGGTTTTGGAACCGGTCAGCTGCCCGATAAAGAAGGCCAGATGTACCATTGTCCAATTGATGGATTGTACCTTATTCCAACAGCCGAAGTTCCTGTCACCAATATTTTCCGCGATGTGATTGTGGAGGCAAAAGATCTTCCCATCAAGACGACTGCCTATTCCGCCTGTTTCCGCCGTGAGGCAGGTTCTTACGGGAAGGATGTCCGTGGACTAAACCGTCTGCACCAATTCGATAAAGTAGAAATCGTGCAAATTGCACATCCTGATAAGTCGTATGAATCGCTTGAGCAGATGGTGAGCTATGTTCAGTCGCTGGTCGTAAAGCTGGGACTGCCCTACCGGATTCTCCGTCTTTGTGGTGGCGACATGGGTTTTACCTCCGCGCTTACCTATGATTTTGAGGTATGGTCGGCAGGGCAGGGGAGATGGCTGGAGGTATCTTCTGTTTCCAATTTTGAGTCTTTCCAGGCCAATCGTCTGAAATTGCGCTACCGCGAAGAAGGCAACAAAAAACCTCAGCTGGCGCATACCTTGAACGGCAGTGCGCTTGCGTTGCCGCGGATTGTGGCCTCTATCCTCGAAAACTACCAAACACCGGAAGGGATTAAGGTGCCGGAGGTGTTGGTGCCTTATATGGGATGTGATATTATCAATTAAAAAGAAGCCGTCCAGCCGGACGGCTCTACAAAATCGATGAATGGGCCGTAGAGCCGCCCGGTTGGGCGGCTCCTTCTCTGCATCCGAAATTTGTGTAATGATTTTTCCCATTTCCAAAATAATCCGTTAATATTTGCATATTACAAATAATAATTAGATATTTGTCTAAATATCTATTATAGATGAATATTTTCTTCAAAGCATTGAACGATCCCACCCGGCGAGAGATTCTTGAGTTGCTGAACAAGGGTGATCTGACAGCAGGCGAGATTGCTGACTGCTTCAGCATGACCAAGCCAAGCATCTCGCACCATCTGGATTTGCTGAGACAGGCCGATTTGGTTGTTAGTATCCGGGAGGGACAGTATATCAAGTATTCGATTAATACGACGGTATTTGATGGGGTGGTGGTGTGGTTGATGCAGTTTAAGAAGAGTACTTAGAATACTTAGAGTACTTCAAGTACTTAAAGTTATGGGACTCCCTTCTTCAACTCTAAGTACTCCAAACTCTAAGTACTCGAAGTACTTAAAAAGCAAAGAACTATCAATTATTAAAATTATAGAAACATGAAAAAAGCAACAATGATTTTGGTACTGGTTCTAGCCGTTCTTGGCGTTTTCGGGCAAGACATTACGGGTCAATGGAATGGGGTTTTGAAAGTGCAGGGAACGCAACTCAGGCTTGTCTTCAATATAAGCAAGAGTGTTGGCGGTTATACTGCCACAATGGACAGTCCGGATCAAAATGCAAAGGGGATTCCGATAACCAGTACAACATTCGAG
Source organism: uncultured Bacteroidia bacterium (assembly GCA_903881215.1). Classification (GTDB taxonomy): domain Bacteria; phylum Bacteroidota; class Bacteroidia; order Bacteroidales; family Prolixibacteraceae; genus CAINVV01. The sequence goes on along the minus strand of CAIRSO010000468.1, from coordinate 2,310 downwards.
AAGTCGAAATTGAACATTGTGATTACCAATCTGAGAGCGGAGTATTCGGGCGAATTGAAAGGACAGAAAATCACCGGTACTTTCAAGCAAAATGGCATGGAGTTTCCATTGGATTTGTCCAGGGAGGAAATTCAGAAACAAGTGGTTAAGCGTCCACAGGAGCCGGTAAAGCCATATCCATACTATGAAGAAGATCTCACATTTCAGAACGTCAAAGAGAACTTTACCTTGTCGGGCACTCTGACTCTTCCAAAGAAAGAAGGAAAATTCCCTGCGGTTATTCTGATAACCGGAAGCGGTCCGCAGAACAGGGATGAGGAGCTGATGGGTCACAAGCCTTTTCTGGTGCTGTCCGATTATCTGACGAAGCAAGGAATTGCGGTACTCAGGTACGATGACCGTGGAGTCGGGCAATCCAAGGGATCTTTTAAGAATGCCACTACCGCGGATTTCGCTACGGATGTTGAAAGTGCGGTTGCCTATCTGAAGACAAGGAAAGAGATTATACCCAGTAAGATCGGACTTGTCGGACACAGTGAAGGAGGAAATATTGCTCCGATGGTAGCTGCCAGGAACAAGGATGTCTGTTTTATTGTACTGCTGGCCGGGACGGGAATCCGTGGAGACAAATTACTCTTGCTTCAGCAGGAGTTGATTGCCAGAGCAGCAGGTGGGAAGGAAAAGGATATCAACCAGACAAAGGCGATTAACACCAAAGCTTTTGACCTTATTTTGAAATCGGCAAACGATGAAATTTTAAAAGCAGATCTCAGGAATTTCCTCACTGAGGAGTTAAAAAAGAGTCCGGAGGATGCCAGGCCAAAGGGCATGACGTCAGAGGAATTTATCTCCATGCAGCTCTCACAAACCACAAGCCCGTGGATGCTAAGTTTCATCAGGTACGATCCGGCTACGGCATTGGAAAAAGTGAAGTGTCCGGTATTGGCGGTCAATGGAGACAAAGATTTGCAGGTACCGTCCAAAGTTAACCTTCCGGCTATTGAAAATGCGTTAAAGAAGGGAGGGAATAAGCAAGTTACCACGAAGGAGTTCGCCGGACTGAACCATCTTTTTCAGGAATGTAAAACCGGTGCTCTTTCGGAATATTCGGAAATTGAGCAGACTTTTGCGCCTGTTGTGATGGACGAAGTTGCCAAATGGATATTGCTTAAAACGAAATAAATAGAAATAGATTGCAATTATGAAAATTGCTTGAAACAGATTGAAGTTATTGGGTGTAATACTAGAAATAGATCGAAATTAAATGAAAAGAGAGAAAATCATTCAGGAGCTGGTGCTGATCATTTTAGCCCTACTCCCGGTCGTTTACCTGTTTGCGAACTGGAATTTGCTTCCTGAGTCGATACCGGTCCATTTTGACCTGCAAGGAAATCCGAATGGATATGGATCGAGATGGGTGTATGTCATCATGCCTCTCGGGCTTTACTTACTGATGCTGGCACTACCAAAGATTGATCCGCGCAAGGCAAACTACGATGTTTTTGAAGGCAGTTACTACAAGCTAAGGCTTATCCTGGGCATATTTTTTGGAATGATCACAGTATCTGTGATCTGGGGAATCGTGAACAATTCCAATTCAATCCAAAAATTTATGCCATTCTCGATGTTTTTCCTATTTATGCTGATTGGCAACTACCTGGGCAACATCCGGCCAAACTATTTTGTAGGCATTAAAGTACCCTGGACGCTCAATAATGATGAAGTATGGACCCGCACCCACAAGATGGCCGGAAAGCTTTGGTTCTGGGGCAGTCTGATAGGCATGGCCCTTTATTTTGTGGTTGATAAGATGGAATATGTGTTTATTCCCCTGCTGGTGATTTTGGTGGTTGTTCCTATTGTCTATTCGTACGTGATATTTAAGAAATTGGAGTAGAGATGGGTAATTCCCGTCTCACTTGCAAACGCACAATTCCACCTGGGCAAATTGGCAGATTCAAGCTTGTATTTGTTCTGATTAAACGTCATCCATAAAATATATCCTTTTTGTCCATGCCTTTTCCTAGGTCTGCATAGTTTTTTTACCGTATTTTGTTTTTATAACGATTACAAAATAAAACCTCTTGTTTTTATTAAAAAAATAAGAGGTTTTTTTTATGATTTATAGGATATCAGAACATATCTAACATACATAAATCATGAAATTGAACATTGTTGAAATATATTGTTTAGTAGTTAGAGGGTGGAATGACAATTAGACAACGAGGAAGGTATCACCCTTACGGAATTGACTGTGTCGCGGATTGAAAAAGGATAATTGGTTAATAAGGCAGATCAATGGTTGAGATG
>CAIRSO010000467.1 GCA_903881215.1 uncultured Bacteroidia bacterium | reverse complement strand
GATCTCTCACTATCCTGTCGAGGAACAATATCCATGACACGCTGGTTGGCATAAATATTGACCAGCCCACAAACGATACATGTTTGGGATTGTCCAGTTTGAATGATGGGTGCATGATGTTTTTGGCAGGTTGTCACAGGTACCTCCGATGGCATGATTATAGCACTAAAATTCTATTCTCCATAATAATATACTCGATAGTTGTGTTTTAACTAGGAATAGCAGGCGAAAGATGCGTCTGCTTGGCGAAAAGGATTTCGAAGACCTCTTGTACCTTAACATCCTGCTTCAATAAATCGTGGGCATGCAGAATAAGTGCCTGAATAAGAGCTTGCGCTTGTTGGCGACAGGCTTCACCAATGGTTTTGCTGGGAAAGTCCATACTTTCTTTCGGTGACTGGGGCAGACAGTCCAGATGCAAAAACGAGTACCCTACGAAGACCAGACACCAATGTTTTCGAATGGCTTCGGCGCTGCGCATGCGATACTCATCCATCCCGAGCAGTTGCTTGCTGTCCTGATAGAAAGTTTCAATCGGCCAACGTTGTAAATAAATCCGAATGATCTGGGTGGCATTCCAATCCACCCGGTTCGTGACCAGGATCGCAAAAGTCCCAGTCAACTCAGCATTCTCAAAACTGATGACAATCCGAACTTTGCCCAATTCTGGGATACGCACCCCCAGCGAAAAGCACCAGTAATTCTTTTGGTCGATTTCAACCTTCTGGAATGCGGTGTGCGGAATCAGTTTGACCAATTCTTCCACTTGGATATGCGGACCCGCCAAGAGGATAGGCTTGCCTTCGGCATCTCGGAGGGTGAAACTGTTCGTTTCCAAATTGCGGTTCTTTTTCAAGAGGCTGATCCAGTTTTTGTCATGCGCTTCAATTTCCCGCACCAACTCCGGGGCTAGATACCACCCATCGAAAAGAACCGTATCAAAGGGCAGCGTACGCTCTAACGCTTTTTGGATCAGTTCAATTCCCAGGGCGATCTTGGTCTGAAATTGCGCCTGCAAAACTTGAAAGTCAGCATCCTTGAGTAGTTCTTTATCGACTTCCTTATGCAACTTGGTGCGTTCTTTCTTTTGCTTGGGGATTTCTCGCTCTGGAAAATACTTGTGGACAAATTCTTCCCAGTGGGTCACCTCTTCATAACGCCGGTATTGGCGCAGATCGACTGGAAAACGCACTGCACCACTCACAAAATGGCTGGTCACCACATTATGGGCTAAGGGATAGGTCGCATCACCATGATTGTAATGCCGATCCACATACTCAAACAGACTGCCCACATGCTCACACAAGGTGTCATCCAACAGCAGACGACCCTCTGCACTTTTCTTTCGGATGGCCTTCGTTTGTTCCAGCAAGTATTCAATCCGGCGGTCATTGACTTTCTCGTCAGACCAGTTGGCTGCGGAAAGAAAACGCGAAAGATTGGTCTTGTCGGCGCTATCCAGGATACAGCGCACCATATTTGCCATGCTCTTGTTCGATAAAACGGTTAGTCCAGTCAGATAGTTTTGAAAATGTCGAAATTGACACTTGTTTTCGAATAGATCCCGAAAGATCGCTGTATGAGTGACCACGAGTGGTGCAGGAGTTACTATCGGAAGTTGCATCGCTATTACCAAAATATGAGGATTGATTGGATGTGTAATTATGATCCTATCTTGTCAAATTGTCAAAACTCAAAACACAACTATCGAGTAATTAATAGGCTTATTGATAAGCAATACCTTCGCCAATTATGAACTGGCGGAAGGTTCTAATAATGGGTGAATAGCACCCAAATGGGCAATTTTTTGAAAAATGTCAGCTAATAAAATGGCATCAGGTTTTTCGGGAAGCATTTTTATTACCTCACTGGCATAGCGATAGCCACGATAGTGTGATTTCAAGTCCAAGATGCTGTATTCAGGATTTTGCTGTCGGAAAGGTTGTAGCAATGCCTGGCTGAAGTTGACCATGAAAAATGCAAGATTGACTGCATTCGTGACCGTAGTTTCTTTGACGTTCATAAAATCTTCCAGGCCCCAATATTGTTTGGCATCCCGAAAATTGAACTCAATTTGGAAGCGCAAACTATAAAACTTGATGATCTGGTCATAGGCTTGCTCCAAGTCCGTGCTGAACAAAATTACATGCGCCTGGGACTGGGTTTCTAAATTGGTTTTGATGATGAAGACCACATTCAAGGCAAAAGCAAATTCTTTGTTGCAGAACTGTCCCTGATAAATTGCAGTGCGGACCTTATCTTCAAGGGATGTTTCCATCAGGTATTTGGCATCCAGCTTGCGCCAATCAATTTTTGCGCCATACCGGGGCTTTGGACCTGGACCGGCATGTTCTCCTTCAAAAGCTGCATACAGGGCTGCATCCGAACGCATTTTAGAAATGAGGTGCAACTTCTCTTTTCTGACCATATAAGCACTGGGATAGTTACCAAAATGTCCATCCATTACCAAGTATTTCAAGCGTAGAGCGGTTCCAACCTTTTCCAAAAAAGCGTGCAGCCATTTCTGGATGCGCAATAACTCTGCGTTGAGCACCACCTCCTGCTTGTCTTTGTTCTTGCTGCCTTTCGGGCGTCCTACCTTTTTCTTTTCTGCCGTTTTCTGATCCTGCTTCACTTCCGCTTTCAGCTTTCTCGCCGCTTTTTCTTCTGCACTTTTGACTATTTGACTGATTTGGAGTGGATAAGACTGTTCTTCCCGAACATTCACCAACGAAAAAGTAAAAAATGAAACACTTGGAATGACCTGCTGCCGCAGTCCTGAGAAAAAACGATCCAATCCGTATGTTTTCTTACCGGCTTTGCTGACAACTATTTCATCACCCGCCATAATGTACTCATCTTCCGCCTTCAAAAGACATTTCTGAAAAAACAACCAGGGGATGGCTTTCCAGGGAAGTAGGCTGCCGTATAAGCGTTGGATCGTTCGATAACTGCCGCCTTTCTCTGTCCAGCGCGACAGACCCAACATGGTAATCCGACCACTGATCACCAGCATCCCGAAAATAACCTGGCTCAATTGGCGAAAAGTCGTTTTCCCTAAAAGTGGGGCTATATTTTGTAAAAGTGCTAAAATTTCTATCATGGGCTTTCTCGAGTGATTTTTATTTTGGACAATCAACTTTACTCGAAAAGCCCTATTTCAGGTATGCCTATTTTTGGCGAAGGTATTGACTGTCCGCTCAAAGATAATCGCCAGGTGGATGATTCGGGTGGTACCCAAGCCTATGGTCGGGTGGATGGGCTGAAATGGTCTGAGGCGGAAAAGCAATATGGAAAAATCGTGAAGATCAAAGGTTTTCCCAAGAACCACAAAGTGAAACTGTTCCGAGTAGTGCTGTCTACCGAGCGCACGGACTATGTTGTCACCAATGACATGGCTCAAAATGATACGCAGGCTGTCAAAAAGGTGTGCGGCTTTCGTTGGAAGATTGAGCAGTTTCACCGTGAAACCAAACAACTGACTGGACTGGAGGATTGTCAATGCCGCAAAGCCAGAATCGTCAGAAATCATATTGGTTGTGCTATTTTGGTTTGGGTCAGGCTCAAGCAAGTTGCCCAAGAAACCCATCGGACCATCTATCAGGTCAAACATGATTTGCTGTCGGATTACTTGCGTCAACAATTGAAATCTCCTACTGTCAAAATGATCCTTGCGTAAGTCCTACTTTAG
>CAIRSO010000466.1 GCA_903881215.1 uncultured Bacteroidia bacterium | reverse complement strand
TCTCCTCCCTGGGCGATGCTCCGGGCGGAGCCAAGGAGGAGCTTCAGGAGATCAACTACTCTCTGGGAGCCGAGTACTGGTACAAGCACAAGTTTGCCGTGAGAGCCGGCTATTTCAATGAAAACCAGTACAAGGGCAACCGCAAATTTTTCTCCACCGGACTGGGCCTGAAGATGAGCGTCTGCACGATCGATTTTGCCTACCTGATTCCTGTTAACCAGAACAATCCGCTGGCCAACACCATCCGCTTTACGCTTAATTTTAACCTTGGATCGTTTGCTGCAAAGGCAGAGAAGTCAGAACCACAGGCTGCGCCGGCAGGAAAAGAGGTTTCCCCTACAAAATAAGGAGTACTTGGAGTACTTCAAGTTTGGAGTACTTAGAGTTATGAAATCCGAACAAATTCTTCTACTAACTTTAAGTACTCCAAACTCTAAGTACTCGAAGTACTTATAAAATCAGCTTGTACCCTTTTCCGTGAATGTTGATAATCTCAATCCCTTCTTCATCTTTCAGGTGCTTTCTTAGCTTGGTGATGTAAACATCCATGCTGCGGGCATTGAAATAGTTGTCGTCGACCCAGATGGTTTTCAGGGCATAATTGCGTTCCAGAACCTTGTTGGCATTGACACAAAGCAGGCGCAGCAACTCAGATTCTTTCGTTGTCAATTTGGTGCTGTCGTTCGCATCCGAAAGTGTTTGTTTGCGGGCATCAAAAGTATAACGCCCCAGCTTAAAAATTACTTGTGTATTGTCTGCCTCACCAAGTGTCCTTCTCAGGATGGCTTCGATACGGAAGATCAGCTCTTCCATGCTGAAAGGTTTTGTCATGTAATCATCGGCGCCAAGGCGAAATCCTTCAATCACATCCTCTTTCATGTTTTTGGCTGTAAGAAAGATGATCGGAATGTCACTGTTTATCATACGAACATCCTTCGCCAATGAAAAACCGTCCTTTTTCGGCATCATCACATCGAAAATGCACAGATCATACTGATTTTTCTGAAAGCCTTTAAAAGCAGCTTCCCCATCGGGATAAAGATCTGTATCGTAGCCTTTGGCGATTAAATACTCTCTGAGCAACGATCCCAGGTTTTCATCATCTTCACTTAAGATAACTCTCATCTTCTTTTCCATAATGTTAAACTATTTAATAACAGGGAAATAGATTCTGAATTTAGTTCCTTTCCCTACTGTACTTTCAACTTTTATTTTTCCATGATGTTCTTCTACGATACGCTTAACATAAGAGAGTCCAAGTCCGAACCCTTTCACATTATGCACATTCCCGGTAGGTATACGGTAGAAACGTTCAAATATTTGAATGAGATTTTCTTTTGAAATCCCTATCCCATAATCCTTAATCTGAACAATTACCCAGCTGCCTTTGTTTTCGGTCAATATTTCAATCTTAGGAATTTCCTTGCTGTATTTTTCAGCATTGTCCAGCAGATTGAAAATGACATTTGTAATATGTACCTCATCGCCATTGATCACTGGATTTTCTGCCAAAATGGAAGTTTCCAAGGTCCCGTTTGAGTTCGTCAGGCGAATCTCAAAATTGGAGGCTGCCTGTGAAATAATTTGGTTAAGGTCGATCGCAGTAAATTTTAGTTTCAATTTTCCTTCATTGAAAACAGCCATTTGAAGTACTTTCTCAACCTGACTGCTCAATCTTTTGCTCTCATCAAAAATGACCCCTGAAATATGATTTATGGTTGAAGTTGAATGGACCAGTGAATTGTCCTTCAGCATCTGCGATGCAAGTGATATTGTTGATATCGGCGTCTTCAGCTCATGGGTCATGTTATTGATGAAGTCATTCTTGATCTGCGACAATTTTTTCTGACGCAGAATAATCTGGAGGGTAAAAACGAAAATGCCAATGATTATGAGAATCAGGATGAGAGAAGGTAACACAACATTGGACATTGCTTTAATGTGTTCGGCGTGTTGATCCGGAAAATAGACAACCAGAAAGTTTGGTTTGGCTGATGCCTGGTCGTAAAATAGAGGTGTTTTGTATTCTTTGGTTCCTTTGGTTGGATTGTAATCCGGATCACCTAAAACAATTTCAGTCTTGCCTCCTACAGTTGATTTGACACAATATTTATATTGACTTAGTATACCTCTGTCTCTCAGCTCCAACTCGAGAACTCTTTTTAAATACTCCGATTTAACTCTATCAGAGATCTTCATATTGTTACGAACTTGCATAAAATCCTGATAGCGTAGTAGTTGTGATTGCTTCTCGCTCTCACGTTTGTACGCGCTGCGCATACTGGAAATATCAAGATCTAAATACGAATTATTGACTTCCGTTTTCCCATTGGATGCCTTGAATGTTTTTTGACTGTAGGATATGGTCAATTCTCCTGATAACCCCAGGTTATTTAGTGACTCTCCTGAGTCAGAATTTGGATAAATGCTAATCCCACTTGAGGTGTTTTCACCGGATGAATAATAAGCTACGTCGGGTTGGTAAAAAAGCTTCCACTCCTCATATTCAATCGTTTCCTTTACATCATTAAGTACAACGTTGATGATAAAAGTAAAATCTTTCTCCTGAAGTATGGAAGTTTTGTTGATTGTGATCATTTGTACCCAAACCATTGCTGCAACGGCAACTGCCATCACTGCCGCAAGTATATTGATCATTTTTTTGCTCATAAAGCAAAGATAGAGTTAATAATCCGTTGGGCGGAAGATCCTTAACAAAATTTAACCAAGCAGCTACCGACTCTCTGTTTCCTCCACGCTCAGTCTCTCAAGTGCTTGCTGGGCAGCATTCTGCTGAGCCTCTTTTTTAGAAAATCCTTCCCCTCTTCCCTTTACTTGACCATCAATGCATACTTCTGTCACAAATGGCATTTTTTCAGGCCGGAGGTCTGGATTGTTGATAGTTTTGAATTCGACATCCTGTTTAATTTTCTGTCCCCACTCGATCAGCTGACTTTTGAAATTATTATCGACTTTCTCCATTTTCTGAATATCGACATGCTGATTGAATATTTTTTTGATTACAAATTTTTTGGTAACAGTATAGCCGCTATCGAGATAGATCGCTCCTATAAAAGCTTCCAGTAAATCGCCATACAGATGACTGGATTCGCTAACAGAGTTTGCATTGGAGATCACATATCTGTTCAACTTCATCTTAAACGTAAGTTGAGTAAGAAAGCTACGGTTTACAACCCGTGACCGGAGCTGGGTTAGAAATCCTTCGTCTTTGAAAGGGAACCGGTTGTATAGATATTCAGCAACGATGGTTCCAAGGATGGCATCACCAAGGTATTCGAGCCTTTCATTGTTGACGACATTTCCCATTTTGTCGACATAGGAGGCCGATTTGTGGATAAAAGCAATGTCGTAAAGTTTAAACTTTATCGGACTGTGCCCTGTCAAATCCTTGATATACGAATAAAACTCTTTCCTTGGGGAAGAAAAGAGTTTTATATGGTATATCAGATTTCTGAACACGTACTTAGACTAATTTTTTGAAGATGACGGTACCGTTGTGACCGCCAAAACCAAATGTATTGCTCAATGCGTAATTGATATTTCGTGGTTTTGCTTTGTTGAAAGTAAAATCAATGTTAGGATCAAGTTCCGGATCAAGATTAAATTGGTTGATAGTTGGAGGAACGATACTATATTTCATGGCAAGTATACATGCAATGGCTTCCACTGCTCCTGCCGCACCCAATAAGTGTCCGGTCATCGACTTCGTGGCACTGATGCTCACTTTGTAAATGTGATCTCCAAACACTTTTTTGATTGCCTTAGGTTCTGCAATGTCACCTAAACCTGTTGATGTGCCATGTACATTGATGTAGTCGATATCTTCAGGTTGAATTCCTGCATCATTTAATGCTCTTTTCATGACCAATGATGCGCCTCCACCTTCAGGATCAGGAGCTGTCATGTGGTAAGCATCTGTTGACATACCTCCGCCTACCAGTTCTGCCCAGATTGTTGCCCCACGTGCTATTGCATGTTCGTACTCTTCAAGAATCAACGCTCCGGCTCCTTCTCCCATGACAAAACCATCTCTGTCTTTGTCGAAAGGGCGGGAGGCAGTTTTCGGATCATCGTTGCGGGTAGATAATGCATGCATGGCATTGAACCCACCTACGCCTGCCTGAGTTATCGCAGCTTCAGATCCTCCGGCAATAAAAATATTGGCCTTGCCTAAACGGATGTAAGTGGCTGCATCAATCATGGCATGGGTGGCAGATGCACAAGCGGTGACTGTGGTAATGGTGGGACCTCTGAAACCATATTGCATGGCAATGTTTCCACTGGCCATGTTGGCAATCATTTTCGGGATGAAAAAAGGCGAGAATCTTGGATTATCCGGGTTGATATTGAACTCGGTAACAGATTGAAAAAATGTCTCTAATCCGCCGATACCAGCCCCCCAGATAACTCCTACCTCATCTTTATCGATTTTGGAAAGATCCAATCCGGAGTTTTCAATGGCTTGAGATGCTGCGATATAGGCATACTGTGCGTACATATCGTGCTTTTGCACCTCTTTCCGATTCAGGTATATATTCGGATCAAAATTCTTTATCTCGCAGGCAAATTTTGTTTTGAACTTGGAAGCATCAAAACGAGTAATGGGGCCCGCGCCGCTGACCCCATTACTTAGGCCTTCCCAAAACTCTTCAACGTTTTTGCCAAGCGGGTTGATTGTGCCAAGACCGGTTACAACAACTCGTTTTAATTCCATATTGATTTATAAGACCTTACTGATTTGTTACTTCGCGTTTTCAGTGATGTAATTGATAGCGTCACCAACGGTGCCGATTTTTTCTGCTTGATCATCAGGGATAGCAATACCGAACTCTTTTTCAAATTCCATAATTAATTCTACAGTGTCCAAAGAATCTGCACCCAAATCGTTTGTGAAGGACGCTTCTGTAGTTACTTCGCTTTCGTCAACTCCAAGTTTATCAACGATAATTGCTTTTACCTTAGCCGTAATGTCAGACATAATTTTTTAATTTTACGTAATTACTATTGTTAAATTTACACACTGAATTTTTCAGCGATTGCAAAGAAACGAAGAAACAAAATTATCTTCCAAATATTTGTTAAAGAATGTATCAGTTTTAACGTCAAATTAGCCTCATTCCAACTAGTGTGGAATAATAGAGTCGAAAGTTCAAAAAACATTGCCTAGTAAGTGATTGAATATGAAAAAAATAGCCATACTTGCTTCTGGATCTGGTTCAAACGCCGAGAATATTATTCGTTTTTTCAGAAATCATCCCGACATATTTATTGATTCAGTTTGGTCCAACAAAAGTGATGCATATGTGTTGGAAAGAGCTGAAAACCTGAACATAGAGGCTAATTTCTTTACCAAAGATGAGCTGGTAAATACGGATCAATTGTTAAATGAATTCAAGAAAAGGGAAATCAATCTGATAGTTTTGGCCGGATTTCTTCTTCTTTTGCCTCAAAAATTCGTCCGGGAATTTCAGGTTATCAACATTCATCCCGCATTGCTTCCTGCATATGGAGGAAAGGGAATGTACGGTGAACATGTTCATCGGGCTATAATAGCAAATAAAGAAAAGGAATCTGGTATTACGATTCACCTGGTTGATGAGGTATATGACCATGGCAAAGTTCTTTTTCAAGCCAGGTGCCCAATCGACCCTACTGATACCCCTGAAACGCTCGCAGCAAAAATTCATGAACTCGAGATGGCTTTTTTCCCATCAACCATTGAGGCTTTGTTGCAGGGAAGTACTTAGAATACTTAGAGTACTTAAAGTACTTCGAGTAGTTGCGCTACATTGAGCATTTGTTCGGAGTCCATAACTTTAAGTACTCTAAGTACTTTAAGTATTGTAAGTACTTTTTAATGTAAATTCGTTGTAAAACTCTTTTATGATCCTTCCAGCATTCCTTCAACCCGGTGATAAGATAGCCATGGTCTCAGTGGCCGGGAAAATTCAGCAAGAGCCTGTTGAGAGAGCCCGGCATTTGTTGGAAACTGAAAGGTTCATCGTTGAGGTTGGTCCCCATGCCTTCGATGAATTACATATGTTTGCCGGAACGGACAGCGACCGGGCTTACGACATGCAACAAGCACTTGATGATCCGGAAATACGGGCAATTCTTTTTACGCGTGGAGGCTATGGCTCAATCAGGACTTTGAGCCTGCTGGAATGGTCAGGCTTTTTCAGACATCCAAAATGGCTCATTGGGTTCAGTGATATTACCGTGTTTCATTCCTTCCTGACAAGTCAGGATGTTGCCTCTGTTCATGGGGTGATGACCTCCTTTTTTTTCGAGAATGGGGTGAGAACCGGCAGTCTTGACCGGTTGTTAAGTTTGCTGCGAGGACAGCCTCTGGTGTATGAAATTCAACCCAGCTTCCTGAACCGGTCGGGTCAGGCGAGTGGCATCCTGGTAGGTGGAAATTTATCCTTGCTGATGAGTTTGCGAGGCACTGCAATCGATCTCTCTTTAGAAGGTAAAGTGCTTTTTATTGAGGATATCGGAGAATATGATTACCATATCGACAGAATGATGATGAATCTTAAATACGGTGGAGCGCTGTCAAGACTAGCCGGGCTCATTGTTGGTTATTTTACGGATACAAAAACGAGTAATACGCCATTTGGAAAATCTGCCAATGAGATTATTCGTGATGCCGTTGAAGAATATGATTTCCCGGTAATATTCGGCTTCCCCGCCGGACATGAGCTACCCAACTACCCACTTGTCATGGGAAATGGCATTTCTTTGAAAGTGACAAATGAGGCCGTTTTGGTTAAACAATCTTATTGCGTAGAAGCATGAATGAGGAGACGGATACTGACCAGGAGAAGGATGATATGGGAAGAAAGGGTGAAGCGATCGCTGCTGACTATATCACTAAAAAGGGATACCGTATTCTGGATACCAATTGGCGCCATGGGCACAAGGAGATCGATATCATAGCAAGATTGAAAGATGAAATCGTTGTAATTGAAGTAAAAACCAGGGCTGAAAATTATGCTGAAGAACCATGGGAAGCAGTGACTCCTTCCAAAATCAGAAACATTGTGGAAGTGGCAGATGTCTGGCTGAGAATAAACCATGTCGATCTGGAAACCAGATTTGATGTCATCTCTATCCTTATAAACAAAGACGGGAGCCATACTTTGGAGCATTTTGAGGGGGCATTTATTCCTCCCGTTAATTAAGAAGTACTTAGAATACTTAAAGTACTTAAAGTACTTAGAGTTATGGACTCCCAACAAAGGCTCAATGTAGCGTAACCACTTTAAGTACTCCAAGTACTCTAAGTATTCTAAGTACTTTTTCATTAATTTAGCAAATGTAAATCATAGCATATGAACGTAGAAGAGGTCAGGCAATTTTGCATTGCAAAGAAAGGAGTCACAGAAGGTTTTCCCTTCGACGAGGTGACCCTTGTCATTAAAGTCGGGGGTAAGATTTTTGCTCTTCTTAGCCTGGACAGAGAACCTTCTGTCAACCTGAAATGTGATCCGGAGAAGGCGATCGATCTGCGGGAGAGATATGAGGATATCGTTCCCGGCTGGCACATGAACAAGAAACACTGGAATACGGTGATGCTTGAAAGGAACTTGCTGGACAGTCTTATCGCTGAGATGATAAGCCACTCCTATGAACTGGTTTTAGCTTCACTGCCAAGGAAAGTGCAGGAGGAGGTTTTTTCAATAAAAGGGTGATGGGGCACTGAGAAGAAAATGAGTGCAGCTTTTGAGTCGTTCATTAGGTACTTGAAGCACTTTGAGTCATTGGAGCTGAAAGCGTTCTTTCATTGCCGTCTGCTTTAGCTGACGGAAAGCGAATTGGGTTTTTTAACCGGCTTTAGCAAAACCAAATATATTGGGCTAAAGCCATTATTCTATCGGCATTGCCAACCGTCAGCTAAAGCAGACGGCAATGAAAGAAAACTGAAGGTCGGGTATGGGTATTCAAGGTAACCATCAACCCTTCGAACAATAAAAACATTTCAAACCCTTCAAACATTTATTTTATGGTTTACAATCTGAATGGTGCTGAATACATTGAGTTAATTAAGCTGCTAAAACTACTGCGGATTGCCGAGTCAGGCGGTCAGGCAAAAATGATGGTAGAAGATGGTGAAGCGACTCTTAATGGTCAACCGGAATCCCGAAAAAGAGCCAAACTTAGGCCAGGAGATGTGGTTCAGATTTTCGGAAAGACGATAAAGATTGAACTCTGAGTTCTGGGAAATTTAAAGGGCCAATTCCATCAGAATCGGCCCTTTAAATTTTATTCGGATATTGTTATTGCAGTTTCAGCAATTGCTGCATTTTCATACCAATTTCTGTGTTTTCCATAAATCCTCCAAACTGGTCAGCTCCTGGGCCATATGCAAATACAGGAACACAAATTCCGGTATGATCCGTACTGCTGAATTTAGCAGTAACATCGCCGGATTTGTTGTTTCCTCCGTTAAGGGTCATCCCGCCAGTCTCGTGGTCGGCTAGAACGATGATAAGAGTCTCCTTGTTTTTAGAGGCAAAAGCCAAAGCAGCCCCTATAGCCCTGTCAAAGTCAAGTGTCTCTTTAACTACTCCGGTGGTATTGTTGTTGTGTGCCAGAAAGTCAATTTCTGAACCTTCCACCATCAGGAAAAATCCTTTTTTACTTTGGGAAAGCAAATTAATGGCGGTTTCTGTCGCAGGAACAAGCATTTCGCCCCTTTCAGGCATGGGTAAATTGTGTTCTTCCGCAGTTAATCCGGCCAGTTTTCCTGATTGAACCTTTTTAATATCCTCAATCTTATAAAGAACCTGGTATCCTTTATCTTTGAGCTCTTTGGATAGATTTCTCCCATCCTTCCGGTTTTCAAAAGATTTGACTCCACCTCCGATAAAGACATCAATATTCGCCTTTAAAAAATCGGCTGAAATATCTTCGTAGCTGCTCCGTGATGATTGATGTGCAACAAAACATGCCGGGGTTGCATGGTTAATGGCAGATGTACTTACAAGACCTGTTTTTAACCCCATTTTCCCTGCAAGTTCGCAAATGTTGGCAACCGGTTTTTTATCCGGATCTACTCCAATCGCACCGTTGTAGCTCTTCACACCGCAAGCCAGTGCAGTCGCGCCGGCAGCAGAGTCAGTGATGTAATCGGATGAAGAGTATGTTTTGGAAAAACCACAGTTAATGAAATTTTGCAGGAAGAGGGAACCTCCGTTGGCCGTCATGGCTGCATAGATATGAGCCAGACCCATACCGTCTCCAATCATGAGGATAATGTTTTTCGGACTTTTTTTACTGTCTACCTGACTGTATTGCTGAACTGGGTAAAAAGTTCCGCCTTTGTATTCTTCAATTGTGGTAACCTTTTTATTTTCCTTGTATTGCTCCTGGGCGAAAAGGTTAGGAGCGAGTGGGGCAAATAGGATAGCGATGACGAGGAATCTGTAATAATAGAATTTCAATTGTCTCATAATCATTCGAATAAGATGTTAAAATATTGCTTTTTTTTTAAACTTTTATACCTGAAATATCAGCACAAATGTACACAAAAAACCAACTTTTCTGATTGGCTTTTTGTGTTGGAAATGCGAAATTCAATATCTGTTACCAGGATTAAAGATCGTTCTTAAGCAATCCTTTGTTGTCCATGTCTGTGATTACAGCATCAATAAACTTTTCGGCGGCAATATCCTTACCGACACTTTTCCCAATTGAAATTAGCTTTCCTGAGGCAAACCCTCCTATTGGTGAGAGGATATTTCGCGAAAACCAGGATTTCCTTCTTATTTGTTGCACCGCCGGATTGACAGGTTTAGATACGCTTTCCGGATTATAGCTGTTAGTAATGTTGTCAAAGACCAGCCCAAAGCGAGATTGAACCTTTTTTTCCAGTTCTACCAGGTACTTTAGTCCGATGAAAGGGAAAGGAAATTCCTCTTCAACTGTCGGATTAATCAGAGCACTATTGTCCGGATTAATTCTGATATCAGGGATAATAGGCATGGTTTGTCCTGCTTTTCCTACCAGTAATTGCAGCTCCTCTTTGCTTAAATCCTCGTAACCAAATTTGATAATCGGATTATTTGCCGATATCGGAACACAAAGATATTGCTGTAGAAAACGCTGACAGTTTCTTCTCCCGAGCATATAGTCGTGGATCCTGAATTTTTTACTAAAGAAACCGCCAAAACCGCCCAATGCCCCACAGGCGATGGTGTTTTTTTGTGATAAGCCGTTTTTTGTTCTTATAGGCGCGATCATGAAACGAGTATAATCCTCATCATCATATGCCTGATCAAGTAAATCCGTTTTGACCATCAACTGCTGGCGCATGGCACCAAACAATTGTCCGGCAGTGAATTTCAGCGCCTGAAGGTCGAAATAGTTGGAGGAAGGTAATTCATCATAATTTGGGAAAGGATCAATCATTAAAATTGTTGTGTCGAAAGTAGAGGCACTTTTTGCCATTTTGTACGAATTCTTTTCTCCTTTTTTCAAGGTATGACTTAGCTCCTCTTTCCTTCTGGTTATCAGGATAGATTCGGTGAGGTCGTATGGTTCGTTGTTGATCACCCCACCATCCACACAAACGGCATTGTAATCATTTAACGGGTCAACGATGAATTCTTTGCCGTGAGATATTTTCAACAAATGATTGTCGTTGATGTATTTTGCTTCCCTAATCACTACCCTTGGTGCCAAACCTCCCGGGAAAGCACCGGTGCCAATGGCTGCATCGATCAATAGACTTTTGTTCAGACCATCAGCAGTATCGAAATGGAATGGAATTTTACCGTCATTCTGATAAATTCCCAATGAATTTTTTTGAAAATGCATCAGATCTTTGTGCATGTTCATCCGGTCTTCCCGCTTACCCGCAGCAGTAATGAATTCCAGTTCATATTTAAATCCACGAAGGTTGGTAAGGGTGGTCAGAAGCTCGAAATTATTGGCAAAATAGGGCCTGCTTACGGAAGTATCCTGGATGGTGGTATCAAGTGTCCGGCGGGCAATTTTTTCGATGAAAAGCGAGTTAAAAATGGAGCGGACCTCTTTGTTGGGGTTTGTATCAGGAGATCCGGCGATGTCTGCCGGGTCCAGCATCTGACTCATCATGTCGTTTTTAGAATCCTCCGTCAGATTGACCCATGAATCGTATAAAGGATTCTCAGTGCTGATCTGGGTAAAATAATTTTTCTGATGAATGTGCGGAATTTCTTTCTGGATGGAGGCGGCAGTAATTACGGCTGTCATACCCCCGGCTGAAGCTCCGGTGAGAACTTCAATAAGAACATGATGCTTTGGCGTGCCTGGCAATCCAAGGTCTTTTGCTTTTTGCCAGTTTTCGAGGGCTTCAAGCAGGTAGTCCATCACGCCGGCAGTGTAGGCGCCGGCAGAAACGGCCCCGGCCATCGAAATTCCAATTCGGAAAGTAGGTTGATTTTCCATTCTTATCTTTTTTGTATTTAATACAAAAATGAGGAGAATGGTTACCCATTAAATTAAAAAAAATAAAATTGGAAGAAAATAAAAGAGAACTTTTCCAAAGTTTTTTGATTTGGAAACTAAATCAGATATAACTTTTCCAAAGTTGATAGATTCGGAAACTTTATGTGCAAATGCTTCGAACTTTGGAAAAGTTTTAGAAAGAATTAAATAAGGTTTGTTTATAACTGTTTCTCGATGAGCGGATTCGTTCTGTCAAGATTATTGAACAGTTGTATTTTTATCTTCATGCTTTCAGTAAATGTGCGAAAGGCAATATTTCCCATCAATCTTTTTACATCTTCCTGCATTACTTTCATTCCGTCATTTAATTGTTTGGAATTTGGTTGTTCCGACTTTAGCCAGAAAAGATTATTCCGGATAACCAGTAAGTCATCTTCTTTGCAAAGGAGTGTCAGATTTTCAAATGTCCACATTTTTTCTTTTTCGAGCTTAAGGACTCCCTCTCCAATTTTGTCATCTTCCCGAAGGTATTTTTGGTAAAGTGCTTCTTGAAAATTAAAATTTTTGTTTCCGATAATCAATCCTACTCCGGCAAAAATTGAGAGTTGCAGTAGAAAAATCAAAGGATTAATGTCCTCGAATTTGAATTTTTCGGTGGTAAAAATAAGAACCAATCCGAGTATGATCCAATAAACCGATCCATGCAGAAAGCGGTACTTCCACTTGTTTTTTCTCTGGATTGTCCATTTGTTGAAAAATTGGGTTTGTTTTGAGGTAAGTTCTTGCATCGTTTTAGATTGAAAATAGAGCTAACAGATTGTGAGCTAGAATTTATTGAATATGAGTAAGAGTCTAATGAGCAGATTAATAACCTAATGAATTGAAATTTCTTTCTCTTCAGCAATAGCGTTGATCATATTTTTGGTCTCGATCAGAACTTAGCCCAATCCGCCCACAATGCCATTGAGTCCATTTAAGCCCAAATATACCATCATGGGAAGAAAGGAGCCCGACATTTCTTTGTCCTCCAGTTTACTTGAAATATAATAAATGATAGGAAAGGCAATAGAAATCAAACCCATTATCAAAGTGAAATTTGATCTCTTTCTTTTGGGAAGCAGGTCGATTTTGAGTTCCATCGGAATTCAAAGGTAGGTCAATTATTTAATATCAGAACAATTTGATGAAAAGAAGATAGATTATTGGTCGCCCCCCTCGTTTCCCTGTTTAACTCTTCAACCAGTCTGCCAGTCCCCTAATCTTCATCAGTTTGGCTTATCTACTAATTTGGTTTTGATGAATCGTTTTTTGTTAAGTATCCAAGAATTAGCTCTTTCTCCTGATCTGTTAGTTTAGCCTTTGGTGCCATTCTTTCGGTTTGCAGTCGCCACTGGGACGTGCCGTACTTTTCAGGAATATACAGGGTATGGCAACCTCCGCATTTTTTGATATAGATTGCCCTTCCCTTTTGCAAAGCATTTAGGACTTCTTTCTTGTAAAGAGTACTTTCTTTCGGCACATAAAGGGAAGAGCTGCAGGCAAAAATAAATCCTGCCAACAGCATCACTAACCCAATTTGTTTTTTTCTCTTAGAAAGCATAGGAGAAGAGTAATCTGAATTGAATTTTTTCAAATTCATCCAGGTTTAATTTACTGCCAATGGCTCCTTTGAATGATTTAACCTGAGGCATGACAGTGAAATTCATCCAGAAGTTATCTCGAACATAGGAGAAACCCATACCGGAATAGAGGGCACTGTGTTCCAACTCCTTCTCGACATAAACATTTTTAAAGCCATTTTCCTGGGTAAGATGAAATCCGTGTCCGAAGGCATATCCAAAGGAAAGATTATAATCAACATGGCTTTCCTTCTCCCATTTTAGTTGATTGTTAACATAGTTCGGGGCAAACTCTCCTTCGTAGGTTGCATTTCCGGCAATGGTCAAATTGTTGATTTTCTTGTCGATAATGATTTTTCCTTCGAGCTCATATTCATTGCTGCTGATCCCGTATTCCCCGTACAGGGCAAGGCCGACCTGATTGGCAACGGGATCCATCAGTTTGAGTTTCCACTCGTTCGAAAATCCGATTTCGTGTTTTGTGTCTGTCGACTTCTGTCCTCCATTCAGGTTGGTTTGTGTAATGGTGGTCAGGTTCAGGTAAAAGGAGGTCTGCAGGTTGCCGCCCAGACCAACCTCGAACTCGGTACGATTATCAAGCCGCGAAAAGAAATCCTGTTTCCCCTGGCGAAGGGTGTTCCAGACCTCCAGTTCGCGCTGACCTTTATTCAGCACATTGCTCTGGTAGGCGTAAGTGAAAATTCTATCCTGCGCGTTGGAAACAAATGAAAATCCCAGGATAAGGATAAGTGCAAGTTGATAAGATATTGCTCTTTTTGTGTACATAATAATTTGCTTTTCGTTTGTACACAAAGTAACCGACTGTGAAATTCTGCCACAATCATTATAAGTAGGTATTTTTCAGGTCTGGTCGATCAGGTTATTAATAACGGCATAGAGGGTGAGCCCGGAAATGGATTTAACCCCCAGTTTCGAAGTGATATGTTTGCGGTGGGTGATCACAGTATGAATGCTTATAAACAGCTTTTCTGAAATTTGTTTGTTGCTTTGGCCGAGGGCAACCAGTTTCAACACATCGGTTTCCCGCGAGGAAAGCTGATTGGTTGTTCGTGTCCGGTTCCAAAGGTTGGAAAATTTGTTCAATTTACTGAAAAGAAGACTCTGGTTATCGGTGGGGAGTAAAATCTCGTCAAAAAGGGAAGTATCAAAAGATTGTTGGGCGTTAAAATCTATACCAATGATGGAAATGCCTCTTTTTCTTAGAAATTTTTGGTTTTTTCGTAGAAACTCTACGTGTTTGATATCTATTAGAATGACAGCATCCCTCCATTCAGAAAAGTTTTTGCAGTCGGGGCATTCCTGATAGACCTCCTGCACTTCAATCTTAAGCGATTGCAGCAGACTACGAAGCCCGATCTCCACGATTGGCCAGGAATGGATGATAATGCAACTACGATAAAGCATCGGTCCGGAATTTGGTTTTGAACAATTTTAGCAGCCTTGGAACAAGGATTTTATCCTCAAAACGGGCATGGTCGACCTGCTCTTTTTCAAAATGCGAAAGGGTATGCAGTATATCATGAAATAGTTGTACGTCCGAATTTGCGGGGATATGCTGAATAATGATCATAATCAGGTCGCTAATTTCTGTCTCGACGTTGGCATGCTGGTTAAAAAGCTTTTTAAGGTTGGCAGCTGAAGTTTTAAAATTGCTTACCTCCTTGCTCCCGGTTAGCTTATCGACCAGGGGAAATATATTTCTCTCCTCAAATTCGATATGGGCGGTCAGCCTTTGAATGTAGTCATTTAAGTATTTTTCGAGGGTGATTACTAGTTTTGTGCCAGGTAATTTGATTTTAAGCTCCTGCATTAAGCTATCAAGAAGAGGGATGGTTATGCGTTTGTGGTACAGGTGTGTTTTGGTCAGAAAATCGGTCAGCAAAGAGAGGTTAATGGTATCAATATTCGGAAAATAATCGCCGGAATGGTAAGTGTTTAG
>CAIRSO010000465.1 GCA_903881215.1 uncultured Bacteroidia bacterium | reverse complement strand
GGATTACCGGTTTTAGCAATGACGAATTACGTTCTGAATCGCTCAGATTAAAAAAATTGGTTGCTGATTTTATTAAAGCAGAGGAGGATGAGATTGCTGCCCTGAAAGAGCGTGCCGAGAGTGGTGAGATACCGATCGAAGAGGGCGAAAAGCTTTATGATCGAGTAGACAAACTTGAGGAAATTATTACCAAAAAGATTGAAGAAGTCCTCACAACAATCCTTCCAACTGCTTTTGCTATTGTCAAAGATACAGCCCGTCGTTTTTTTGAAAACAGCGAAATAGTTGTCTCCGTGTCTGATTTTGACCGTGAACTTGCTGCAACCAAAGATTTTGTAACCATTGACGGTGATAAAGCTATTTTTAAAAATAGCTGGTTGGCCGGTGGTACGTTACAGACCTGGAACATGGTTCATTATGATGTGCAGCTTATTGGAGGATATGTTTTACATACTGGAAAGATCTCTGAGATGGCCACCGGGGAAGGAAAAACTCTTGTTGCCACGCTTCCGGTCTATCTGAATGCCCTTGCAGGACGCGGTGTTCATATAGTGACAGTCAACGATTATCTTGCCAAACGTGACTCAGAGTGGATGGGACCGATCTATCAGTTTCATGGTATTTCGGTTGATTGCATTGACAAGCATCAACCCAATTCTGTAGAGCGGAGGAAGGCATATAATGCTGATATTACTTTTGGTACTAACAACGAATTCGGTTTTGATTACCTGCGTGACAACATGGCAACAGAACCGGCCGATTTGGTTCAACGGAAACACCATTATGCCATTGTTGATGAGGTCGACTCCGTTTTAATCGATGATGCCCGTACGCCACTTATCATCTCAGGACCTGTACCAAAAGGCGAAAATCAGCTTTTTGATGTTCTAAAATCTCCGATTGAACAGCTTGTAAAAACTCAAAGGGATCTGGTTAACCAACTTCTGGTCGAGGCCAAGAAAAAAATCAATTCCAGCAGCAAGGATGAGGTGGAAGAAGGTGCCATGGCTTTGCTACGTGCTTACAAAGGATTGCCTAAATACAAGCCGTTGATCCGTTTCATGAGTGAGGAAGGCAACAAGTCTAAAATGCTGAAGACTGAGAACTACTACATGCAGGACAACAGCAAGAACATGCACATTGTCACGGATGAACTCTTTTTTATCATTGAGGAGAAGCAGAATTCGGTTGAGCTAACGGACAAGGGCATTGATATTCTTTCTCATAACAATTCAGATTCAAGCTTTTTTATTTTGCCGGATGTTGGAGCAAAAATAGCTGACATACAAAATGATGTGGCCATCACGGACGAAGAAAAGGTCGAAAAAAAGGATCTTTTGATGCAGGATTATGCGATCAAATCTGAAAGAGTCCATACCGTCAATCAGTTGTTGAAAGCATACACGATGTTCGAAAAGGACATTGAATATGTGGTGATTGAGAATAAGGTGAAAATTGTCGATGAGCAGACCGGTCGCATCATGGAGGGCAGGCGTTATTCAGACGGATTGCACCAGGCCATCGAAGCTAAGGAGCGTGTTGTTATAGAAGCTGCTACCCAGACTTTCGCTACCATCACTCTTCAGAACTATTTCAGAATGTACCATAAACTGGCCGGTATGACCGGTACAGCCGAAACCGAAGCCGGCGAGTTATGGGATATCTACAAATTGGAGGTGGTAGTTGTTCCAACCAACCAGGCTATTTCCAGAAAAGATTTTGAAGATTTGGTATACAAGTCCAAGAATGAAAAATACAAGGCAATCATTGATGAGATAGTCAGGCTTAACAAAATTGGCCGACCGATGCTGGTAGGTACCACCTCTGTTGAAATTTCAGAATTACTTAGCCGGATGCTGCAGATGCGTGGGATCAAACACCAGGTATTGAATGCCAAACTGCACCAGCGTGAAGCTGATATTGTTGCAGAAGCTGGAAAACTTGGGACAGTTACTATTGCCACCAATATGGCGGGTCGTGGTACAGACATCAAGCTGACACCTGAAACAAGAGCTTTGGGAGGTTTGGCTATTATTGGTACAGAAAGGCATGACTCCCGGCGTGTAGACCGCCAGTTACGTGGTCGTGCAGGTCGCCAGGGTGATCCGGGTACATCTCAATTCTTCGTTTCTCTCGAAGATGACCTGATGCGTCTTTTCTCCTCCGACCGGATTGTAGGTATTATGGACCGCCTTGGATTAAAGGAAGGCGAGGTTATTCAGCACTCAATGATATCCAAATCTATTGAGCGGGCGCAGAAAAAGGTAGAGGAGAACAACTTTGGAATTCGTAAGCGATTGCTGGAATATGATGACGTAATGAACTCACAGCGTGAGGTCATTTACAAGAAGAGGCGTCATGCTTTGTTCGGAGAACGTATCGAGGTGGATATCCTGAACATGATATTCGACATGGGTGAAATGCTGAGCCAGGAACATCAGCCGAATGGCCATGAAGGTTTTGAAGATTTCCGCATCGATCTGATTAAGGCACTATCGTTGGATTCTCCAGTTGAAGAAGAGGAGTTTACCAAGATGAATGTGGATCAGCTTACTGACAAGGTATATCATGCTTCCATTGAGAATTTTACCCGCAAATCGCAGGCAATTTCCAAACAGGCATGGCCTGTGGTTAAAAATGTTTATGAGACTAAATCTCATATTTATAACAATATTGTTGTTCCGATTACAGATGGGCATCGACTTTTTAACATCGTTACCAATCTGGAGAAGGCGTATAAAACCCAAG
>CAIRSO010000464.1 GCA_903881215.1 uncultured Bacteroidia bacterium | reverse complement strand
GATGATTTTGTTCGGGATGATCAACTCGGTAGTTATTGGTGGTTTGTTTATCATTGGACTGTCAGTTATCACTGCCGTTTTTGACCAAAAGCTACCATGGCTGTATTTTCCGTTAAAGAGACTTGTTGCTCAATTTCTGGTAACAGTTGCATTTTCGCTTGTCGTTATTGTTATTGCAATATTTTTTACCAGCTTCCTTTGGCACAGGGAGTTGACTTCTGATTTTTTCCTCTCCTCGGCATTTTTTATGGTTAAAATAGCCTTCTCCTTTATTCTTGTCGGGGCACTTATTTCGAATTCTATCCTGTTTTTTAAAAACTGGAAAGAAGCGGCAGTTCAGCAAGAGAAGCTCAAGCGTGAACACCTGATTCTGCAATATGAAACCCTGAAGAGCCAGGTAAATCCTCACTTTCTGTTTAATAACATGAATTCACTGACTTCTTTAATCAGTTCAAATCCTGACAAGGCAATTGAATTCGTAAAGAAGTTATCTGAAGTGTACCGCTATGTGCTTGATCAAAAGAACAATGAACTGGTGGATCTCAGTACAGAACTGAAATTTCTCTCCTCTTATGTTTTTTTGCAGAAAATAAGGTTTGAGGAAAATCTTGTTGTGCAAGTCGATGTCAAGTCCGGAAATTTTAAAGTCGTCCCGCTGTCAGTTCAGATGCTGGTCGAAAATGCCATTAAACACAATGAGATTTCCGACAAAAAACCCTTGTCCATTAGAGTATTTATCGATGACTCTAATTACCTGGTTGTTGAGAACCGGCTTCAGAAGAAATCAGGATCAGAAGGAAGCGGCAGTGGTATCCAGAACATCAAAGACAGATACACTTTTTTTACCGATAGGAGAGTGGTTGTTACAGAGAAAGATGCTGAATTTATTGTAAAAGTGCCATTGTTAACCGATTGATGTGATGTACAAAGTACTTGTAGTTGAAGATGAAAAGCCGGCGGCCGACTGGCTGAAGCAGCTGATAATTAGGATGGATCCTCAGATATTGATTCTTGCAACAATTGATTCAGTGAGGGGAGCCGTTGAGTGGTTTCGAGCAAATCCGGTTCCGGATTTGGTTTTTATGGATATCCAGCTGGCCGACGGACTTAGTTTCGAAATATTTGACCAGGTGAAGATTGTTTGTCCGGTGATTTTCACGACAGCCTATGAAGAATATGCCATCAAAGCCTTCAAGGTAAACAGCGTTGACTACCTGCTCAAGCCAATTGGAAGCAGTGAATTGGAGGCAGCTGTCAGAAAATTCAATGAAAGGATCAGGAGTGAACAAGTAAATCCTTTAATTACAGTAGAGCTGTTGAATAAAGTCAGGGAAGTACTTCAAAGACAATATAAAACCCGGTTTGTCATTAAAGTTGGAGAGCATCTAAAATCGATTGCTACGGATGATATTCTCTTTTTTTACAGTCTGGAGAAGGCCACCTTTTTATGTACGTCGGATTTTAAAACCTACCTGGTTGATTATTCCCTCGACCGCATTTCGGAGATGGTGGATGATCATAAATTTTTCAGGATCAACCGGAAATATATCCTAAGCAATCAATCCATTGCCGATATTATCTTTTACTCTAACAGCCGGCTCAAAATCAAATTAAAAAAACAAGATGAGGAGAGTATTATCGTTAGCAGGGATAAAGTGACAGCCTTTAAGGAATGGCTGGATATGTAAAACTGAAGGGATCACTTATCGTAATCCCTTCAGCCCTAAATGGTAATATTAGCTAATTCCTAATAATTCAAGCAGCTGATCCATCTGAGAAAAATCAGAAATGACAATATCTGCTCCGGCTTTAATCAGGCGGGTGCGTTTGTTGGTGTTTAGTCCGTAGCGGCGTTGTTCGTTGCTGGCAAGTCCTACCGTGATGCCGTTTCGCTTGTGCGTTTCGCGGATCTCCACCGGACCATCGCCGAAGGTGATGATCTGTCCGGATTCGGAGGTGCCGATTGAGTCAAGAATGCGGTCGAGCACTATTTTCTTGGCTTCCTTGGTGATGTCGCCAACAGCACCATAGATTCTTCCTTCGAAGAGGTAGTCATAGCCCAGGGCTTTGGCTTCGCTTTTTACATCCTCTTCATCAGTACCACTGGCCAGATAGAGTTTAACACCGGCCTGGTAAAGGCGTGTCAAAAACGGAACTGCATTTTTGATGGTAAAGTCTTCCAGCGTAAGTTCGCCCCGTTGCAGCTTTTTCTCCCGCTCTTTTACCATTAGCAGCAGCTCGTCATTGTAGATTTTTTTGTATCCGAAAATATCCATAATCTCCTCTTCCGGAACACATCCGAATTCTTTGACCAGGGCGACCAAACCCTGCATCTGAATCAGTGTCTGGATCCCTGTTGTTTTGTCGATATAGTCAGCCACCCGGGATTGCACATTGTGGTACAAGGCATCATCTGCATCCTTGTATTTTTTACCAAGAATGGCCTTGATCATCATTGGGTTCATGATCCCTTCCCATCCTTCACGCAAGGTTGAAATGGTACCGTCGTGATCAAAGATGGCATACTTCGGATAAATATCTCTTTTCAAGATTGTGGGATCAACAATCTCAATTTCACTTTCCCCCAAATATTTGGCCATCCGAATTTCTTCGGCAAGTTCGTGGTGGTAGATAAAGTCGCTGTTTTCTCCGATGTGAAGAATTTCTTCGGGTGTAGCAGTGCCACACTGAAACAACTTTTGGACGGTTACGCCGGCCACGAGTGCACCAAGTTGAGCCGCTTCCTGCATGGAATAACCAGCTGCGAGTGCTCCTGCCGCCCCAGCAAGGTAGCTGTCGCCGGCACCAACGGTATCTACTTTAGAAAGGATCATCAATCCCGGTACCTCAGAAATGCCATTTGAATCAATGGTCAGCGAGCCTTTGCTTCCTCTTGTAACGAACAGCGGCTTGCCGAATTTGGCATACAATGTTTTGGCGGATGAAACAACTTCGGAGTAGAGCACTACTTCATCCGGTTTCTTGTTGAGGCCGCAAAGTCGGGCGGCTTCTGTATCGTTCATTTTTCGGATGGCACCGTCGTAAAAATCGTTGAAATTGCGACTGTCAACGATGAAATTCTTGGTTGGAAATTGCTTGATCACCTCCACCAATCGCTTCCTGAAATATTCCGTGTGGATGCCGGAAGGTACCTGCTGGTTGATGATCACCAGATCAACAGTTGGAATCTCACGAACCAGACTATCAATCAACCGATCGGCGGTATCCTTCGACAAAACATTGTAGTTGCCAAAGTCAACACGGTTGAGCTCAAAGTCATTGATGTAAGGTTTGGCGTAGGTGTGCGTGTACCATTCATTTTCCTGAACCAGCAGGTTGGTTGGGTCGATGCCGGTGGCAATCATGATGCGTTTCATCTCAGACCCGAAAGGATCAGTACCTATCACACCAAAGGCTCGAATCTCTTTGATTCCAATGGCTGCCAGGTTATTGGTGACATTACCTGCTCCTCCAAGTGAGTATCGTTGTTGCCTTACAGGTCGGGTTGCCTGATTCGTTTCGACGGAGATTTCGCTCATCGCTTCGTCGATAAACCAGTAGGCATCGCAGCAAAAGTCGCCCAGGACGGCAATTTTGACGGCGCTGATATTTGATAGTATTTTTTGAAGTTGTTTCTTTTCCATATTGTTAGAAGCTATTATGTTGGTAAAAAGGGGACACGGAGTTACACAGAGAAGACACAGAGTTACACAGAGAAACAGGACTCATTTTAATGTGATTTTGATTTTGGGAACTGATAAATTGCCGCATCTCCCGGATCCAGTTCCAGGGATGGTTCGTAAGTACTTGCCGGCACCATCGTTCCGTCTTTTAGTACTTTTTTGACCGTATCATCGCCAAAAAATGTGAAATTAATACTGTTCAAAAAATCCTTGTTGACGACTACCAGATAGTTGAAGTCCCCATTTTCCAGCAGGGAGACAAGAATTGGCGCTCCATTGGAATCCAGAACTTTTACCGGATCTGGAAGCGAAGTAAGTCGAATTGTTCCTGCTGGTATCATTCCTTTGGCAGAATGTCTTACCCATAGCATTTTTGCGCCAAGAAAAACTCCTGAAAGATTTCTGATTTCCTCGCTCATTTGCTTGACCCGGTCATAGACGACACTTCTCTTTCCATCTGCTGTGATGGGAGCTCCGCGCTGGTCCTCGGTGGAAGGGGCATTGACGGAAGTGGCCGACCAATAGGTGAAATACTGAATTCCCTGAGCTCCGTAAGCCAAATTGCTATATACCTGCAACCGCATCGCTGCCAGTGTTTGAGGAGTCAGATGTCCATCATCATAATTTGTTGTAAGGGCAAAAGCCCAAAATGGTTTATTCGCCTTTTTTGCCTCAGAAGAGAATTGTTCCAGATTTTCGTACCAGGTTTTTGAGAGCCGGTCTTTTAACACTGGATAGTAATCGAAAGAAAGGAATTGCAAAGGAATTTGCCTGGCACATTCGCTCACATATTTTCTGTAGTCTTTGGTGCCAAGTTGAGTAATTGAATCAGCAAAATTTGGGAAGAGGTTTACATAGCAAAAATGTTTGCTGTCGACCGCCTGGATTCGTCTTCCCCAGTCGCCAAGCTCTTTGTACAGGCCAATACCGGGCTCATCAATGAGGTGGTATCCGGCAGTTGCCGGATGGTTCATCACCAGCCTGACTGTTTTTTCAGGATCGGTTTTCAATTCATGGCAATTGACTATCAATTTCACCCCAACTTTTGCGGCAACATCCAAAGCCTTTTGTAAATCGGTCACATTGGCGAAGAAGCTCAATGAATGAGTGATCCCGGCATCCTTCATTTCCTGGTACCGCTCCACAGTTGTTTCACTGGCCGGAATGCTGTACCAGGCCAGGATGGGGATTTTTCCATTTGAATTTATCCTTTCCTGCGACTGGATTTTAGCCGTTGTTAATAGTAGAATCAAATAAAGTAGAACCTGTTTTTTCATCCTGTATTTCAGTTTAGTTCAGTAAATTTAAATTGTAAATGCTGATGGCATTTTCCCGAAGGATCTTTTTGGCTATGTCCACTGCCTCGGTTTCGGTTAGATATCTCTCCCTAACCATTTGGATCAGGGTCGAAGCGACAGTCTCCCTGGCCAATATTGATGCTCCATAGGCTCCTTCCACCGTCTGGCTATCTCCGCCAAAAGCCATGATTTTATTGTTGGGAACGGTCTCGATGAATTCCTGCAAATACCTGCGGGTGTAGGAGGGAGAGATCAACGCCGACCATGCCAGGTCGATGAACACATTCGGAAAATTCTTGGCAAGAGTCGCTGTTTCTCCGCCGTATGGATATCCGGCATGAAGCAGACAGAACCTCACTGCCGGAAACTTGAAAAATGCTTTTGTCAGTCCGGTAGGATCAGCGTTCGTTATTTCGTTGCCACTTCCTGTTTGCAGTCCGGTGTGAATCTGAACCGGCAATTTGTATTTGTCGCAGAGACTCAAAAGCTTGAAGAAGATGAAATCCTGCAAAGGTTTAGCCTCCTCAAAAGGGAAAATCCGGTCTGGATTGGCTTTCAGTTTTTCAAAAATGGCGGTGGCATTTTCGCGGGAAACGTCCTCGAATTTCAGTGTCCGGTAGTAGGCAACTCCAAATTTAGCTCCCTGAATGCCCTTTTTCACATCCTGTGCGAAGACGCTGTCGATGAGCGATTCGAGTTGGGACAAAGAGGAAAATTCTATGCCATAGTTGCTCAATCGTGCCTTCATCTTGTTGTAGCCAAAGAAACTGCAATACTTGTCGTAAACGAAGAATCTTTTGAAATTGCAATTTCCTTCCTTCTCCACATCCCTTGGATTGGTGGTGTTGTATTCCATGATAAGGCAGGCATCTATCTTCGATTTCTCCTTCAGAAATTTTTCATAAAAGCCAGGTTGGTGGGCCTTTTTGATGCGGTTTGAAAGTTCCTTGTAAGTTTGTTCATTCAGATCGTCGATGCCGAACAGATCATGTGCAGCGATCAAGACAGACCTACCGTACGTGGTGGTTCGCATGTTTACCCAGCTCTTTTTCATCACTTCCCATTTTGCCTCCAATCCGATATCTTTTCCTTTCAAAGTACCATACATTTTTTCGGGCAGAGCGCCGGAGGAGATAAGGTCAGAGACCTGATAATTGGTGAAAAGGCAACTAAAATCTGCCGGGACAGATAGCGCCTCAGTTTCGCTCATCAAATGCTCATGGGTATCTATTAGTCGGATATTGTCAACGGCGAGTTGAATCCTTTGCTCGAAACCTGATTTTGGCAAAGAATTTTCCTGTGCTTTTAATCCCTGCATAAAGCAAAGGCAGAACATGATTGTACAATTGATCAACCGAATCATGGGTAATATTGTTATTGAAGCAGATTACTGACTTTTGCGAACGTAAAACGAGACCCAGAGCAGGTAAAGCATGCATCCGCTGATGACAAACAGGCTAGCCATTGGTCCGAAAGCTTTGCTCACATAACCCATGGCCAGTGGAATGAAAGCGCCTCCTGAGACAGCCATAATCAGCAATCCTGAAATCTCATTTGCACGATCCGGCATTTTGGCCAAAGCCATCGAGAAAATGATGGGGAACAAGTTTCCGGCACCTAAACCAATTACCATGATGGATACAAATGCGACAGTACTGCTGGGTGCGAGGAATACGCCAAGGATACCCAACAAAGCCAGCAATGTGGTAAGGAAGAGAAAAACCCTTGGTTTGATCCAGTTTAATATGATGGCACCCAGAAAACGGGAGATGGTTTCGCCGGCAAAGAACCAGCTGATGCCGATCACTGCCTTATCAAGCGTTAACCCATATTTTGTAATTAACACATTGGCAATGTTTGTGTTGATAGCCACTTCAGCTCCGACAATCAGAAAAATCGAGAGAGCCATGAAGGCGACGAAGCGATTTTTCAGCAATCCGAAACAAGAGGCAAAGGAAGCTGGTTTCCGGTCTGGTTTTGATTCGACAATTGGTGTCATAGAGAGCCACAGCGCTGCAAGTAGGGAAGTAAGGCCATAAACGGCAAATACGAGTTTCCAGTTTCCAAAATGAAGGGCCATGAAAGAGGCAATGATCGGTCCGGAAAAGGATATGATGGCTTTCACAAATTGAGATGTACTCAGGTAGCTGGCCAGTTTACTCTCAGGAGATACATCCTGCAAAAGCGGGTTTGCAGAAACCTGGATGACCGTATTACCTATTCCAAGAAGAATAAAGGAGGCCAGCATCATGGGGAATGAGTAATGCACAAATGGCAAACCTAATCCGACTGCCTGAATGACCATTCCTATGTTCAGCATATTCCGTTTGCCGTATTTGTCCTGCAGAACGCCTACAGGAACGGAGAGAACAAAGAACCAGAGCAGAACCATCATTGGCAGAAACTGCGCCACAAAGTCATTGAGGTTAAAATCTTGTTTGACGTAACCGGTGGCGACGCCGATAATATCGACAAATCCCATTACCACGAAGGTCAGGAATACGGGAAGCAATTTTTGAAGTCCGATTTTTTTGTTGGTCATGTGCAGTAGATTATTTAGTTTGAATTGTTTGAATTGTTTGAATTGTTTGAAATGTTTGAAATGTTTGAATTGTTTGAAGAAGCACCGGTCCCCGAGCGAAGCCGAGGGGTCACGTTCCTTTTGCCCCAAAAAAATGATGCTCCACAGCCAGGCAAAGCAAATGGTAGACAGGCAAATGTAGCTCCTGTACCATGAAAGTGCGCCGTCCGGGTACGTTGACCAGGATGTCGCATAAATCTTTCATTTTGCCGCCTGTCTCGCCTGTCAAGCCGATTACTTTAAGGTTCATGGCTTTGGCAACAAGACAGGCATCGAGCACATTTTTCGAATTGCCAGAACTGCTGATGCCAAGCAGAATATCGCCGGGCCGACCATAGCCGATCACTTGTTGAGCAAAGATCACCTCTCCGTCAATATCGTTTGCAATGGCGGTAATCAAGGCAGTATGAGCGGTAAGTGAGATGGCAGGAAGTCCCTGTTGCAGATGACTTGCCAGATAGCTTCCTCTTTCGGGATCGATGGAGGCTAGTTTTTGCTTTATTTCTGTTGAAAGTGGCCGTTTCAATTCGAAGCTTTTCATCAGCTCCCCTACGATGTGGTCCGAATCCGAGCAGCTTCCTCCGTTGCCGCAAACCAGTATTTTTCCACCATTTTCATAACAGGCTATCAGCTGATTGCAAGCCTCTTCGATAGCAGGTTTCACGGTAGTTAAAGAAGGATATCTTTCGCAGAGCTGATCAACTAAATTCAACGTTTCGGGTGAAGTCATCTTATTTGTTTTGGCAATCAAAGCCTTCTAATAATTTATCAGTAATCTACAATTTCTAATCATTGTTGTCAGGCAAAAAAATATACTTTATCCGCTACGCGGAAACATAACATTGGCACACTTTTTTTCTACAATACTTTATCCGCTACGCGGAATACCATATTTAACCGGACACCATTGATTTTAATATCTTAAAATTTGTTCTCATAAATCGCAACGCACAATGCCGCATAATCGCCAATGGTATCGCCAAGGTCTGCAGGCACTATTTTGCAGACTTTCAAGGACAGCGGAATAGCCTCCTGCTCCAGTATTCTGTCGATGTGAGGACGGAAGAGGTTTTCGTTGCGGGCATAAATGCTGCCGATCACAATGCACTGCGGATTGAGCACATCGATGAGCAGGGCCAGTCCTCGCCCCAGGTATTCTCCAGAGATGCGGATGATTTCAAGGGCTGTTTCATCTCCATCCTGTGCCGCAATAGCCACAGCTTTTGCGTCGAGATACGCCGCCAGTTCAGTAGTAGGACAGA
The DNA here is from genome assembly GCA_903881215.1 of uncultured Bacteroidia bacterium. Classification (GTDB taxonomy): domain Bacteria; phylum Bacteroidota; class Bacteroidia; order Bacteroidales; family Prolixibacteraceae; genus CAINVV01. Next base: position 1,754 of record CAIRSO010000464.1, on the reverse strand, counting down.
ACCCTACCGGGATGTTGTTCTCCAATCTTTTGAGCACTTCAGTTTTGGCCAACTGCGCAATACCTCCTCCGGAGCAGAAACCCTCGAAGGATCCTGCCTTGCCGAATCCAACCGGACCGGTTTCTGCCAGACGCATGTGTCCAACTTCACCACCGAGGTCGTTGGTGCCGGCATAGAGATTGCCATTAAGAATCAATCCGGAACCCATTCCCGTTCCGAAAGTCAGGAAAATCATGTTGCGGGTTCCCTTGCCGGCACCCATCAGCCATTCGGCCAGTGCGCAGGCGTTGGCATCGTTTTGAATGGCAGCAGGTACGCCATAAGCCTCTTCGAATATCTTTACGATGGGGACGTTGTCCCAGCCAGGGAGATTGGGTGGAGAATAGATCATTCCCTTGACAGAATCAAGAGGACCTCCGCAGCTGATGCCTATTCTTTTGAGCTTTTCTTTGGGAAAATCAAGCAAAAGTTTGTCTATATGAGATTTAAACTCATCCAAAATTTCCTCATAGTCGCGCTGATCGGTTCGGGTCTCAAAAAATATTTTCCGCAGAATAGAAAAGTTCTCATCGCCAATAACAACAGCGCATTTGGTTCCGCCAATGTCAAGCCCGATGTAAAAGTGACCGGAATATTGTTCCATCATAGTTATTCTTAAGTAGTCATTGCGCACAGATCCAAAGACAGAATCTGTACAATTTCTAGTAGTCAGTTAACAGTGTTTCAAAAGTAGTTTTTTTCTGCACTTTTCAGCGCATCAACGGCGAGAGAAAAATGGAGTTTTAAATGCCTTGAGTGCGTTGTTTTGAATCATCAAATAGCAGAGGTTTGGCAGAAATGGAGAATTTGTATTTGTCGCCACGGTACAAGGATTTTTCAATTTCGATTACTCTGCCATCAATGTCCATCACCACTCCGTCGATAATAAAAACGGCAATTGGAATCTCTTCATCAAAATAGTTATTCGACTCACCAGGATTCAAGATTGTCGTACCAAGGGTCCGCTGTACCTGCTGAAGTTTCAAGTGATATTTTTCTTCGTATATTTTGAGGAATGCTTGATCCAAATCCAAGACATTAATTTTGGGACAAATGGTCATGGAAACATACCTAATTTCATCTTTCAGCAATAAATCATTAGCATATCTGAGTCGGTGTATCTTTAGTACGGATCCTTCTATGATAAAATGACGTCCGTTGACCTTTGAGGAAAATCCGTTTTCCAATATCGTTTTCTCCAAGATGATATTTTTTGGTGTAAAGCCTTCCTTGATAAGGTTCTCATTAAAACTCTCTTTGACGGCATTGAAAGAACCAAGTATCCTGGTAAGATGTTTGTCTTCTGACCTGTTGAGCACAAATGTTCCCTTTCCTTTGATCCGGTTCGCCCATCCCTGTAGCTCAACTTCCAGTAAACTTTTACGTGCAGTGGTATTGCTGATCTTGTAGGTCTTGATCAATTCGTTCTCTGAAGGAACTTTGTCACCGGCCTGCAATTCTCCGTTTTCAATTTTACTAATAATTATTTTGCTTATTTCCTGATATTTGGAAATTGAATGCTTATCCATGTAAGAATATTTCTGATGAGATGATGGTTCTTAAATAGTTGTTGATAATATTACTGCAATTAAGCAAAAATAAGTGAAAATAAAATTTGTTTTCTAAAAAGCATTCCTATATTTGTAAAAAATATTTACTTAGTGCGTTAACTTAATGTTTAATATTTTAAAGAATAGGTATTGGATTGTGGTAGG
>CAIRSO010000463.1 GCA_903881215.1 uncultured Bacteroidia bacterium | reverse complement strand
TATTTGAAGAATTAATTTTTTAAAGTAAGTATCCAGCTTTTCCTGAAATACCGGAGTCCGGATCATTCCCGAACGGCTAAAATTGAAATTATCCCAGAAGTGATCTTTCTGGAAATTGTAACGATGTACCCAACGCAGCGAATCCGGGTTTTTAGTATTAGCCGGGATGATTGGTTCATCAGGCACAGGTATTAACATTGAAAGTAAGAAATCGGCCAAAAAAGTACCTTTGTGTTTTGCGGCATTCTCTTTCCAGTAACCTTCCATAATGTTGTTGAGGTCGGCTAGTTCTTTTTGTATAACTTTTAATGAGTCGCTTTTTTCAGGAAGAGCCTTTGCCCTGGTTTGAAGTGCTATTTGTTTGGTCTTTTGTCTACCGAGGAATTGCTGGTATTCATGAAATGCAATCGTCTCGTCGGCACCAGTGAACTTGTTTTTGGATGCATTGTTAAAATCAGCTTCAATTGAAAACTGTTCATCACTCCCAATCAAAAACTCGAAATAGTTCTTTTCGTTAAGGTAGAAAAGATATAAGCCTTCTTTGTGAGGTTTTTCGCGAACCAACATCCCGAAACCCTGATTGTTCAGCCGGACTGAGTCAACGCGGAGGATTTTGTCTCCAAAATAATTGGCTAAATATAGCGTTGTATCCCGAATCCCATTCATCTTTATTTGAATGTCACATGTGACAGCTGGTTTTTGACCGTACAAAAGACAACCGGAAAATATTAAAATCAATAAAAAAAATCGCCTAATCATTGTAATTCACTTAGATTACTAAATTCAAAATCCAAACCGCAAGATCTCTTGTGAATCGGATTGTACTGAGAATTAACAGTATAAACCAATGATTCATGAAAGATGTTGCGGTTTGTGATGGCATCGCACATCTAAGTGCGAAGTTATATACTATTTGGATTTAATCAAATTCCAAGTTTTATCATTAAAGTATTTAATTGAACTTGATCATTTGCACTTTGAATGATGATCGGGTAAATCCTGAGTTACTTCATCAGGCTTACATTGCCGTAGTTGCTTTCAATTGTCACAGTTGATTTTGTGTTCTCAGCCTGGCCAACTGTGCCATGCACCTCATAGCTGGTATCCTCTTTGGAACGGTTCAGCTTTCCATCTGGATGTTTTAAGTCACAATACTTTACAACTCCATCCAGCTTATAGGATGCAGACGGATCAATCCCAAGTTTGATGCCCGAATATTTGCTGCTGACCTTGATACTTTTGAAACTGGCCGGAATCGTCCCAACATTAAAATCGCCATATCCATTGGAAAGTACTAGAGAACTAATCAACTGTTCAATTTTGTAACCCGTATACATTGAATTGCATGATATGCTATTAGCCGTTTTGAACTTGAAATCGTCATATTTTGAATCAATTGTAACGTCGTTGCAATCGCCAAAAATAAGTCCTGAATACCTTGAATCCACTTTGATGTCTGAACCTTTGCCTAGATTAAATTTGGAATACCGGATGGTTAAATTCAGGTTTTTGGTTTCATCAATAGTGGCCTTGCTGTAGGCAATATCCATAGAGAGTTCAGGGGAAATCAGATTTTTACCCCTGAGATCTCCATACTTGATGTCAAACTTACCTTTCCCGGTTAGATTGTTCATGTTAACAGATCCATATTTCTGTGATACATTCAAGTCGCGGTCGGCCGGTACAGATACACGGTAATCTATACTGAAATTCTGAGAATTGTTGCTGAATTCGTTTCTAAATTCCGTTGACGCAGTAACAGTATTTCCCGCAGTATTGATGTCTACCGTGATGTTATCAAGCAATTTTTGTGCCCTGTTCCCGTTACCCTCAACCCAGATAACAACATCAATTACGACCGAATCTTTGCGGCTATCATCCAACTGAATATTCCCATATTTGTTTGAAAGTTCAAGTTTTGCTACCTGATTTACCGGAAAGCTTTTGTAAATTCTTTTTGTAATTTTTTCAGCATGAAGCTGGATAGAGAAGAACAAAAGGAATAGAAGTACTAATTTAAAGTTCTGTGTTTTCATTGTTTTTATTTTTTATTGATTTAACATTTTCAAGATCTGATTTGATGGTGTTGATGATGTTTAGTTTTGTCTGATAATACTCAATCATAGCACTGACAATCCGC
>CAIRSO010000462.1 GCA_903881215.1 uncultured Bacteroidia bacterium | reverse complement strand
AATTTGAAGATAAGCAATTAACATCACTTTTACTAATTTTTATTTTAGATATTTAAGTTATATTTGATAGAAAAAAATGGATCAACTTGAGTCTTTCCTTTCTGATAACAGTGACAGAATTTTAGATGAATTGTTCGGCTTAATCCGGATTCCTTCAATCAGCTCACTTGAAGTTCACAAGCCTGATATGTTAAAGGCAGCCGAATACTGGAAAAAAATATTACTGGATGCCGGGGCAGATCTGGCAACTATTTATTCTACTCCAGGGAATCCGGTAGTTTATGCCGAAAAGATCATAGATCCATCAAAGCCAACAATTCTGGTGTATGCTCACATGGATGTGATGCCAGTAGATCCAATTGACAAATGGAATTCTAATCCTTTTGAACCAGTCATCAAAGACGGAAAAATTTGGGCCAGGGGTGCCAATGATGACAAGGGTCAATCTTTTATTCATGCGAAAGCATTTGAATATCTGGTAAAAAGTGGAACACTTCCATGCAATGTAAAGTTCATGATAGAAGGGGAGGAGGAGATTGGATCTACCAATCTGGGGAAATTCTGTGAAGAGAATAAAGAGATGTTGAAATCAGATATCATTCTTGTATCTGATACTGGCATGATAGCTAAGGATATTCCATCAATTACTTCTGGATTAAGAGGTTTAGCCTATTGGGAGGTTGAAGTAACCGGACCAAATAAAGATCTTCATTCTGGCCTTTTTGGAGGTGCAGTTGCTAATCCTATCAATGAATTGTGCAAACTGATCGCACAAATGACGGATGAAAACAATAGAATCACAATTCCTGGCTTTTACGATGATGTAGTTGACGTAACTATTGAAGAAAGAGAAAGGCTTTCGCAGAATCCATTTAATGAATTGAAATATATGGAAGCTTTGGCTGTCAACGAGCTTCAAGGTGAAAAGGGTTATTCAACCACTGAACGAACAGGCATCCGTCCAACTTTGGACGTTTGCGGTATTTGGGGCGGATATACAGGAGAAGGTTCGAAAACTGTTTTGCCATCTAAAGCTTATGCAAAAATAAGTTCAAGACTGGTTCCCAATCAGGATCATCAGAAAATAGCCCTCTTATTTAAGAATTACCTTGAATCAATAGCTCCAAAATCGATCAGGATAAATGTATCTGTTCATCACGGAGGACAAGGGTATTTGTGCCCGATCGATCATCCTGCTTTTCTTGCTGCAGAGAAAGCATTTTTTAGTGTATATGGAAAGTTGCCTGTGCCGGTTCGTAGTGGAGGAAGTATTCCAATAGTTTCGACTTTTGAAAAAGTACTGGGTGTTAAAACCATTTTGATGGGATTTGGACTTGAATCAGATGCAATCCATTCGCCAAATGAACATTTCTTGTTGGAGAATTTCTACAATGGAATAAGGTGTGTTGTCCAATATTATCATTTTTTTAATGAGAAAGGCTAAAAAAATGACGTGTTCTCCAAAAAATACCGGTTCTTATGAATCGGTATTTTTTTTGATAATTTTACTTAGAATCGGAAAAATGTGTCTTTTTTGAACCAAATGTGCCTTAATATTCATT
>CAIRSO010000461.1 GCA_903881215.1 uncultured Bacteroidia bacterium | reverse complement strand
GGAATTTGCAGTTGTGAAAAATCGTACCGGCTGTAGCAGATTCTTCACTTTTGCATTTGGTGCACCTTTTCGAAAAAGATGTTTTTCCATTGCAAAAGTTAGTGTTTCCGCACTTTCTGCATTCAAATCCATCAACCCATTTTAAGGTGGCAATGAATTCCAGACATTTTTCATCACTCTGGAATAATTGAGCGAGCTGATCTTGTGGCAAATCGTCTGAAAAGAAATTCTTCATTTGACAAAAATAGTGATAATAAAAAGATTTAAGTGATATTAATGCGATTTAAAATATATTTTTCTATTTTTGTCGTGTCAATTCGTGGAATGACGAACTTCGAAGTTGAAGATTTATCATTTTTAATCAAATATTTTTCAAAGGAAGCATGGATCTTTCAAATATAAATCTCAGATATAGTCAGTTGGCAAAAACTGAATGTTGTCTTTCATGTGGTGGAGCATTAAATTTTTCAAAAATTCAGCCTGGGGAAATTTGCGTTGATCTGGGAAGTGGGCGGGGTACCGATGTGCTTCGGATGGCAGAGCTAACAGGAGATGAAGGTTTTGTATATGGTTTTGATATTTCAGATGGAATGCTGAAAACTGCCCGGGAGAATGCCTTAAAGTTTGGCGTTACCAATGTCAAATTTATTAGGAGTGAGTTGGAAAATATTGAATTGCCGGATCAAACGGCAGACCTTGTCGTTTCGAATTGCACGATCAATCATGCCGAAGATAAAGCGGTTGTTTGGAACGAAATATTCAGAATACTGAAAAGAGGCGGGCGTTTTGTCGTGAGCGATATTTATGCTACTTCCACCGTTCCTGAGGAGTACCGCAGAGATCCTGTAGCCGTTTCAGAGTGCTGGGCCGGTTCTGTTACAAAGGAGGAATACATGGAAACGCTTTCCATTGCCGGCTTTGAATCTGTTACAATTTTGGAAGACTCTCTTCCATACTCAAAAGGTAAAATTGAGGTCTCAAGTTTTACTATTACAGGTGAAAGACCAGGGCGTAAACCATGCTCATGTGGGAAAAGGTAGTCTTCATCAAAATGGCAATTGGTCATGATCAATTGTCCAATTATAATTGGCTTTTCTAAGCAAATAAATAAGTTCAAAGTTCATTCATTAATTGTTTTTTATGAAAAGTTTGGTTAAAAAGCAGGAAGCGCAGAAAAGCGTAGTCATAGCCCAGTGCTGTGCAAAGTCTTCCAAAACAGTTGTGGGATGCCATGACTAAATTTCATGACAAAGATAGACGGCAGAATACCGCCGTCTATCTTATTTTAAAATTGATACATGGATAAATCAAAGCACAATATTATATCGAAAGTCAAGGATTCAGAGACCTATTTCGTTGTGAATCTTCTTAGTGGGAATGCAGATCTGCTTTCAAAAGAAGAAGCCGAGGTATTAAGCGGAGTTGCAATCGACCAATCTGCAAGTTCTGAAATGGCAGATGATTTTGTAGCAAACGGCTATCTGATTCCCAACAATAGTGAGGCAAATCAATATCGAAACAGTTATCTGGATTTTGTTGATCAACGGGACGAAGAGGAGGTGCAACTATTTTTTGTTCCCAATTATAGTTGCAACTTCAGTTGCAGCTATTGTTACCAGGATGAATATACGAATCCGAACCAAAGCGCAACTCCTGAACTTATTGATGCATTTTTTGATTATGTAGGCAAAGAGTTTGCAGGCAGGCGCAAATACCTGACAATTTTTGGGGGAGAACCTCTCCTGAACACACCTCACCAGCGTGGACTGATTACCAAGATGGTGGATAAATCAAATGAGCAAAATCTGGATATTTGTTTGGTAACCAATGGATATTATCTTGAAAATTACATAGAAGTTCTTTCAAAAGGTAAGATTCGTGAGATTCAGATTACACTGGATGGAACCAAAAAGATCCATGATCAACGCCGTTTTCTCAAAGGGGGATCGCCAACTTTTGAGCCCATTGTTCGTGGAATTGATGCTGCACTTGCAGCAGGATTTCCGGTTAATCTCCGCATGGTTATCGACAAGCAAAACATTGAAAATCTACCGGAGCTGGCTTCATTCGCTATTGAAAAGGGCTGGACTTCGCATGGGTTATTCAAAACGCAGATTGGAAGGAACTACGAATTACACCACTGTCAGTCGACTACTGATCAATTGTTTACCAGAATATCTCTCTTCAATGAAATATTCGAATTGACTAAAAAGCATCCCCATATCCTCAAATTTTACAAACCATCATACTCTGTAGCAAAATATCTTTCAGAGAATGGTGCATTGCCTGATCCCTTGTTCGATGCCTGTCCGGCCTGTAAATCAGAGTGGGCCTTTGACTATACCGGTCGAATCTATTCCTGCACAGCAACTGTTGGAAAAGAAGAGGAGTCTCTTGGGACCTATTATCCGGTAGTGACAAAAAACGAACAGATGATACATCAGTGGGTTTCCAGAGATGTTACCTCTATCGAAGAATGCCGGAATTGTTCTGTCCAGCTTGCTTGTGGTGGCGGCTGCGGGTCGGTCGCAAAAAACAAAAACGGGTCAATCCTTTCGCCCGACTGCCGTCCGGTAAAGGAGCTACTGGAGATTGGTTTTAGGGCGTATTTTGCGGAGGAGTTAGGGAATCAAAAGGTGGACTAGGGGACTTGGAGACAGGGAGACTGGGCGAGTGGTCGAAGAAAGAAGAGAGAAATTGTTAAAACAGACTTTAAGGGATGAGGAAATCATGCCGTACCGCGTAGCGGTTTAAGTATTGTAGTAGATGGGACAATGAATGCCGGGGAGAGACCACCGTCCGCGGAAGCATATTGAAAAATGGTTTTAGATTGTTTAGGACGGACGCAGCAAATATTGAAAAAAGAATAATTAAATAGAAAAAACAAAATGAAAGAAATTAGTAGTTCAGAATTTGAACAAGAAGTTTTGCAAGGGGGAAAAGTGGTATTGGATTTTTACTCAACAGAATGCCCACCCTGTGAGGCTGTAGCTCCAAAATTTGAGTCTCTGGCCGGCATGTACGGTCATGAAATCAAATTTGTTAAAATGTACCGTCAGGCAAACCGAGAGCTTTCTGACAAGCTAGGCGTAAAATCTTCGCCTACACTTCTGTTTTTTGACGATGGCAAAGAGGTAACAGAAAGATTGGCCGGTGGTATCAAACGAAGTGAGATCATAAAAAACCTGAATGCCTTGCTTCCGGCTGAAAGTGTAAACAAAATTATTAGTAAGATCAAGCCACAGGTTTCAGAGTATGATGTCATTGTTTTAGGTGGCGGTCCTGGAGGATTGACGGCAGGCTTGTATCTCTGTCAGGCGAAGATCAATACAGTTCTGGTCGACATTTCTTTGCCGGGCGGTCATGTCTCCACCACACACGAGGTTTCGAATTATCCGGGATTTATCGATCCACAAGCAGGATATATGCTTTCACACAACATGTCTGAGCAGACCAAACTTTGTGGCACAGTATTCAAAGTTGCTGTGGATGTGACCAAAGTAGACCTCATTAACAAAACTGTTGTTGTGGATGAATTTGAAACAATTCATGCAAAAAGAATTATTATTGCGACCGGTACTACCCCAAATCTGACCGGAGCAAAAGGCGAGCGCGAACTTAAAGGGAAAGGAATCTCCTATTGTGCCACATGCGATGCTAAATATTTTGTAGATAAGGAAGTCATTGTAATCGGAGGAGGTAATTCTGCTGTCGAGGAGAGCGATTTTATCGCCAAATTTGCTTCTAAAGTGACCATTATCCATCAGTTTGCAGCTTTTACAGCGAATAAAACCGCTATTGAGAAGCTCTTGAACAATCCAAAAATTCACCCCGTCTTTTTGCATGAACCCCGTTCTTTTAAAAGGGTTGAAGACCGCATGGTGGTTGAGGTTGAGGATCTGACAACTAAAGAGCTAAAAACGATAGAGGGAGATGGAGTGTTCATTTTCATTGGGATGAAGCCAAATCTTGGGCTTTTTACCGAAAAACTTGAACTTGATCAGTGGGGTTATATTAAAACCGATGATGAGATGCGGACTTCTATCAAGGATGTTTATGCCGTAGGAGATGTGATTAGCAAGAAATACCGCCAGATTACCACTGCAGTTGCGGATGGCACAATAGCTGCTATTTCGATTGCCAAATATCTTGATTAAGATCCGGAAGATTGCAAAAAGCAGAAAGAAATAGTTGAAAATATAGCTAACTTAGAGGAGCAATTTTTGCCGTTTATATCAGGATTTCATCAATTATGAACTTATAAAAAATTACAATCATGTTAGATAATCAGCTATTACTTGAGAAAGAGAGTCTTTTTGGAATCAACGAAACAGTTGAAATACTAATCACAGCAGCCACAGACCGTGATTGGAGTAATCCTGCAACCCACGATCTTCAGCAATCACTGGCCAAAGCCGGAAAGTCTGTTCGTCCGGTTAAGGTGGTTGAAATTTGTAAACCTGAATTTTCAGGTGCCATGCTCGAAAAAAGTGATGAACGAATCGTCTCCGTGATGATGCCATGCCGGATCTCAGTATATGAAAAGGCTGATGGCAAAATATATGTGGCAACTATGAATGGAAGGTTGTTTGCTTCAGGAATGCCTGAAAGTATTCAGTCAGTCATGGTTGATGCTGCAGAGGAACTTGAGGAGATCGTCAGGGCAGTAGCCAGATAGAAATTCAGTTTATTCAATTAATCTCTACTTCTGCCAGAACAGGCAGATGGTCCGATGGGAAGAATAGCCCTGTCGAGTCTGAAAGAACACCATGTCGAATTACATTTACCTTCTTGTTGATGAAGATATAGTCGATGGTGTTTTTATGCTCCTTTATGGCAAACCCTCCACTGGTACCGGATGGACCATAAGGAGTTGATTGACTTTTATCCCGGGAATCAAACAGAGTTTTCAGAATGGTTTGAATGGGAGCAGCCTCTTTCGTAGAGTTAAAATCGCCGGTAATCATCATAGGCAAATCTTCCTTATTGATCTCACCCATGAATTTTAATATCAGTTTGGCTGATTCTTCGCGCGCCACTTTACCACGATGGTCGAAGTGCGTATTAAAGTGGTAGAAAACCTTTTTGGTATCCTTGTCTTTAAATTTGATCCAGGTGCAGGTTCGGTTGCATACTGCATCCCAACCCAGTCCGGGTTTATCGGACGTAGGGCTGAGCCAGAAAGTACCGCCATCCAGCTTCTCAAAGCGGGATTTCAAGTAGAAAATGGTCATGAATTCACCGGCATCTTTCCCATCATCACGGCCTACTCCAAAGCAATCAAATTCCGGAAGATCAGTTTTCAGATCGTTCATCTGAAGCAGCAATGCCTCCTGAACCCCGAAGATATCGGCCTGATGAAACTTGATCAGACCTGTGACTCTGTCTTTTCGCAGAGGCCAGGCATTGACCCCATCATCCGGTGTATTCATCCGGATGTTGTAGCTCATGATGTTGAATGAATCGTTTTTTTTACCCTTCCCTGAAGCAGGAATGGAAAAAATGGCAGCAACTAACAAGATTAAAAAAGCTCTCATCATATTGATTTTTGTATAGCATCTCCTCATTACCTCGCCCCGGAATAAGAACAAGTTTAATGATTATTGATTTATCCGTATTTATTGAAGCAATCCTGTTGATTGCTCAACAGGATTGCAAAGGAAAAGAAAATTTCTATTCAGCAGATATTGATAAGCCTTTTTTACCAGCCCGGATTTTGTTTGAGGTTGGGATTTGTAATCAGATCCGTCTGTGGGATGGGGTAAAAATACATTTTGTCCTCCCATTTTCTGGAAATATTGTTCATCCAGGTTAGCTCTCCGCTGGTGCCATTTTTTAGTAACTGGGAATTGGCTTTGCCACTGACAGTTGTGGAAACATCGACATAAGTAACACCTGAAACTGCTGGTGATGGTTTGGTCCCCTGGTAGAATGCCACATCAAGGATTCCATCTTCGTTTAGGTCCATTGGGGTTACAAGTGAAGGAACATAGAATCCATTCCATTCCTGATTCATAAGGTCTCCGCGTTTCCACCTGAGCAAATCAGCAAAACGGAATCCTTCCATACACAATTCAATTCCTCTTTCTCTTCTAACCTCTAATACCGATGGGTCTGTGATATTGGGGAAGTACACTGTTTTTAGGTAGTTATCCACCAGCGTTGGTTTGTTCGTTAATCCTGCGGTGATACCTCCACGGGTGCGAAGTACTCCGATTGTTTTAGCCCAATCTGCGTCTGTTAGGGTTCCTAATTCGGCATTAGCTTCGGCATAGTTCAGGAGAACCTCTGCATATCTGAACTCAGAAATAGAGTTGATGTTCAGATCCCTGGTGTCGTAATACATGTCGTCGAGGGTCCACTTGATAGGCTGGTATCCTGTAAAAGTGTAGGAGAAGAGCGGTGGTGCAGGAACAAGGGAGCCTCCGCTGAGTCTCTTGTAATCGCCGAGTCTTATGGTTTGCTTCAGTCTCAAATCCCTGTTTTTCACCTCGTCTTTGAACAACATGGTTGGATAGGCGGCATTGTTCGTAAACGGGGTTCCATCCAGATTCAGGTAGGTGTTGACAAAGGTTCTTGTCAGACTGGCCTTGTCACCATAAGTTCCACTGGTCCAGTACCAATTGGCATCGTTGAGAACAGACAAAGTGAGATCACAGACTGCTGCCAGCATCACTTCACTTGCGATGGGCAAAGGATTGGTAAAAACGGTGCGGTATGATTTTCCTGGGCCACCAGTGGTATAAATAGAATAACCGCCTTCGTCCATGACCTTTTTCGCAGCGACAGAAGCCAAAGTTAAAAAGTTGTTTGCTGTACTTTGAAGATTGAGCTCAGTGTGGTATTTTCTGAATGTCCCTTCAAAAAGAGCAACTCTTGCTTTTAAAGCATAGGCAACATATTTAGTGACCAAGCTTCGTGTTGCATCGTTGGTAGCCTTGATATTGGCACAAGCATAATCCAGATCAACCATGATAGAGTCCATGATGAGTGTGCGCGAATCGCGTCCTCCAAATAAAACGGGATCTGTGACGTCCAGCGGCTTTCCAATCCACGGAACATCTCCAAAGCGTTTTACCTTTTCATAGTAAAAATAAGCCCTGAAGAATTTGGCGATACCAAGGTAATTCCTTCTGGTTTCGGCCGGGACCAATGGATCGTTGCAGTTGGCAATAAAATAATTAATGTTTCTTAAGTCTGTCCAGCTCCATCCGCTGCTTAATGTAGGTGCATAGGCCCCTGCCTGAATAAATGGAAATACAGATTTTACTGCCATGTAATCGGATAAGGCATCGAGACTTGTGCTTTTACCCGGAAGTATTGAATAAAATGAATTGGCATAAAGGTCTAATCCTTGCTGGCTGCCAAAAACAGATGATTTCGATGCAGTTGAGACGGGGGTTTCTTCCAGATTGCATCGAACAAATAGGAGGCTTAAAAGGAGAAACCACAAATATTGTTTTTTCATGTGTAATAATTTTTTAAGAATGATGTTAGAATGTTACGCTTAATCCAAAGGAGATACTCTTCAACATTGGATAGTTGTATCCGTCGCCGGAATTTCCACCTGGATTAAATACCTGGTCGGAGGCTACAGTATTTTCAACATCAATCCCTTTCACTAATTTGTAAAGAGGAGAATAAGCCCAGAGGTTTTCGCCGGAGAAAAATACTTTAGCACTTCCCGCTCCGATTTTTGAAGTCAGGCTCTTTGGCAGATTGTATCCAAACTGAATATTGGCAAGCCTGATAAAGGCTACATTTTGTTTGTATTTAGTCTGAACCACGCCAAGTTCTCTGGCAGTGTTGCTCGAAGCAGCACGTGACATTGTTCTTGGGAAATAGGCATCCGTATTATCTGGAGTCCACATATTGCCCAGATGCCACTTGGGAATGTTGTTATAAGGTCGGTTGTACTGTCCCCAGAAAAATTCTGCTTCAACGCTCGGATACCAATCTTGTTTCAGCACTCCATTTGCATAGGCGGAAACAAAGAAATCATTCCAATCGGCACCTAAACTAATGCCATAACTATAGTGGGCAGCGCTGTTTCCGATAATTTTCCTGTCACCCGGGTCGGATACCCTGTTGGTGCCAATGTTTATTAACCCATCGTTGTTAAGATCCTTTAATTTAATATCTCCCGGATACCAGATATTTGATGGAGATGCTCTCATCTGAGGGCTTTGTTTCGCATGTGAAGCCACATCCGCTGCATCAATAAAAAAACCTTCTGTTGTGTATCCCCACATTTCACCAATTACTTGACCTTCATAATAATCAGAGAGTAATTTATCAGGGTTATTGTATCTGGTAATAACGGCTTTACTATCAGCAAGAGTTAGTCGAACGTCATAATTGAACGGTTTGGATGCAAGTTTGAAGTTGTCTCTCCAGGTTACCGACATTTCCCAACCGTTGGTCTTCAAGTCAGCATAGTTACCTTTTGGCGCCGTGGCACCAAAGGTTGCAGGAAGTGTTAGACCAATAGTAAACATGTTTGTGGTATTCCTGACATACATATCTCCAACGAACCTCAATCGGTCGGACAGCATCGAAAAATCAAGTCCAAGGTCAGAAGTTGTTGAAGTTTCCCAGGTAATTCCGTCAGGAAGAACCGAAGGCCGGCTCGTAAACTGAGGTTTTACGCCATTCAGAATATTGCCTGATTGGGAAATGGAAAATTGCTCCTGGTATACATATGAACTGATATTTCCGTTGCCGAGTGAACCATAGGATGCCCTAAGTTTTACATCGGAGAACAGTTTTGGAGAAACATGCCAGAAAGATTCTTTTGAAAGTCTCCAGCCTCCGGATACCGAAGGAAAGAAAGCATATCGCTGAGTGGCAGGAAATTTAGAGGAACCATCATATCTTCCATTTACCTCAACAAGATAACGGTCTTTGTAGGAATAGTTTAATCTTGAAAATCCACCAAGTATATCCCATCTTTCATAACCACCACCGGTAGTCATTAACTGACCAAGCGCAAGGTTCATATCTGTGGCGCCTTCGTAGATCAAACCATTTCTTTGCGCTGCGAGCCTGTTATAAGTAGATTGCTCATAATTGTAACCAACCATGAATTTTACATAATGCTCCCCTTTAAAGGTGTTTTCGTATTCGGAATAAAGATTGGTGGCAAGATATTGAGTCTCCCTGTTGTCAAAGGCGAGGTCGTTGGTGGTCGTACCAACATAAGCAACGACACCTGGTTTATTGCTATATGGCACTTGAACGCGTTTCTGTTCAGTATTGTTGTTTGTGTTTCTGAATGTAAAATCACCTTTCACTCTTAACTTGTTGTTGAGAAATGTGGAGGTGAAGCCGACTGTGTTCTTGAACACCTTTTTATTGTTGTCAATCCCATTCTTTCCATACCATAAATCACCGACATTGTAAACGGAAACCATTGTAAGCGAACCATCGGGGTTGAACATGGTCCCGTTAGGGTGACCTTCATCCCCAATATTTCTCCAGATCCCGCTACCTTCACCAACATTCATCGGGTTGTGGTATTTCATATCAGAATATTCGGTATTGTTCTCGATTGTTAGCCAGGGGAACACTTTAATCGAACCCTTGGCCCGGAAATTCTTCATGTTGTAATCATCCGAATTATAGCGGAATAGTCCTTCCTGAGCCATATAACGGCCTGAGATCAGGTAGGTCACTTTTTCTGTGCTACCTGTAATAGTTAGATTGTTATCGGTGGCACTTAAATTCTTTTTGTATAGTTCTCCGTAAAAATCAGTACTTCCATAGTAGACGTATTCTCCTGTAACAGGGTCAATGTCAACTGTTTTGTACGGCTGACCGGATTCTACCCTTCTTTTAAATTCATCCAGATAAGCTTGCGAAAATTTTAATGTTTTGTTGATGTTTTGAGGGAAAGAACCATCTCCATTGACAAAAGCTTCTGAGAACATTTTTACCCAGGTATAACCATCAGTCACAAAATCAGGTGATCTGACAGGATCTTTTATTGCATAACTGGAAGAGAATGTCACACTGGTCTTCCCTTTTTCAGGATTCTTGGTCGTGAGCAATACAACTCCAAATGCACCTCTGGCGCCGTATATGGAAGCGGAGGCAGCATCTTTCAAAATTGATACGCTGGCAATGTCATTCGGGTTAAGTAAACTTGGATCACCTTCAACCCCATCAATAAGAATCAGCGCACTACCTCCTTGTCCGATAGAAGTGGTTCCACGGATGTTGTAGCTGGGAGCCTGATTGGGCTTACCATCCTGCAGTTTGATATTCAGGTTTGGGATGACTCCTTTTAACCCCTGAGAGACGTTGGTAATAGGACGATTGTCAAAAACATCGCCGGTAACCTGGTCAACAGCGCCTGTTAAGTTGGCTTTTTTCTGAGTGCCATAACCTACAACCACGACTTCTTCCACGCCTACAGAACTTGACTTCAAGGTAACGTTAATGGTTGTTTTGGTACCAATGGTTTGCTCCTGCATGTCCATTCCAATAAATGAAAAAGACAGGACACTGGCACCTGCAGGAATACCTGCAAGAGTATATTTCCCATTGTTGTCTGTAACAGTTCCAACAGTTGTCCCTTTGGCTAAAACAGTGACCCCTGGAATTGGAGCCATGGTTTCATCTTTTACTACACCGCTAACAGACTTTTGCTGTGCAAAAGCCATTCCGGCCATAACCACTATCAATAGAGCTATTGATAGTAGTCTTTTGATCAATTTTTCTTTTGGTTGAAAAATCAGCTTTCTTTTTTTCATACTATAATAATTTGTTTTTTAAAGGTAGTATGGAACTCCATGTTGCATAAATTATTATCATTTTCTTGGGTGTTGTGAAGCAACATGTTCG
>CAIRSO010000460.1 GCA_903881215.1 uncultured Bacteroidia bacterium | reverse complement strand
TTTGAAAAACCTAAAAAGGAAATTAGCCAAGACAAGGAAAACATTTACATTATAGACACAAACGTATTTGTGGAATATCCTGAAATTATTTCAAAAATTGAAAAAAAATATCGAATTGTTCTATCAGCTAAAGTTATTGACGAATTAGATTATCTGAAAATTTCACTTTCAAATGAACAAAAGCAGAATGTTCAAAAAGCACTCAGACATATTAATGAAAATATAGGCAAACGTGAAATAACAATGGAAACGGCTGATTTATCATTACTCCCAGACGATTTTAACAAAAGATCTCCTGACAACTTTATTCTATCAGTTGCATTAAAATTTAATAACGAAAACCCTATTATGCTGACTTCTGACAATGGTTTACAGATAAAAGCAAAAGGATTAGGTATTACAACAATAACATTGAAGCACTTTTTAAAACAAACAAAATATTAACCCCCACAATTTGCGGGACATATGCAAAATCGCACATGCCCAAACACAAGCCAAGTTTGGCAAAGGAGCCATTAGGCCAACGCTCAACAAAACCAGTACTTAATTACTGATAAATTCGTGTCCTTTTTCGTCTCTTCTCATTCCGGTACTTTTCGGAATGATCCTGACTTTTACCTCATATTATGCTGATAGACAGGTTCCTGATCCAACAGAGACCGACTTATCGATCGGAATAACGCCTTTTGCATGGATGCCAGGTTGGGATCCTAATCTTAAGCTTGATGATTTATGACCACAAAAGAAAACCAGGAAATTAAATCCTGGCTGGACTCCGACCGCAATTACCCGGAAGGCGTCAGGCTCTTTTCCCTCTGTTCCCGGAATGTAGTACTGAAACGAATTTTCCCCAATAAGGAAGTTCGTTATGCCAACAAACTGGCCTACGAACTGGGTAAGCTAATTGTACAGCAACCTGGTGCCGAGACCAAAAGAATTCCCAACCTCAAACCCTCTCCCTTGAAACCCTCTCCCACCCCGGAGAAACAAGAGTCTCCGGACTCGATTTTCCTATCTACTGGGGACTTCAGCCAGCCTAAAGTTATTCGCAGGATAATGGCAGAATTCAGCGAACTCTATAAGCTCCGGTCCATGACGCACAACCAGATGAAACGAGTACCGCCGGATAACCGGCCGGAAAACGTCGCTGTCCGGCGTGACCTGGTTACCCAGATGGCCCGACATTCCAATCGAATGGATGAATTGTTCGCCGCCCATAAAAATTGGACGGAAACACGAATCCTGCCGGACGAAAACATTCTGTTTCTCCTTATTGTAAACCCTGAACCGGACCTAAAGGAAGATCCGGTGCAAGAGTTGATCCGGATCAGGCTCAACCTCATGAAATCCATGAACTCTGACCTGAACCATCTGAATTATCAAAATACCCGAAAGCAACCTGTTGGAAATCCAATGCCGGCAGGGCCCAAACGGCTTCAGCTGGAAAAGCGCATCTCAGAAAAGCAGGCAAAGATCGATGAACTGAAAGTTAAAATCCATGGTCTTAATAAAGTGCAGTGACCTGGCAGCGCCAGTTTCCCGGGACGAGCAGGTGAAAGAGCTAATGATCCCGGATGCACTGATGGAAATTGGCCAGTGCGACGATCCAGATCTGGTAGAATTCATTCCCGGCGCCCTGACAAAATCTATCGGATTGATTGTGCCCGGCCGGGAAAAACACTATTACTCCGATGGAAACTTTAACCTGATTCGCTTGATCTTTCATATCCTTAAACAGACCGGTCCGGCGCATGTCCTGATGACAACCTATTCCATCTCCCAGGAATCTCTGGAACAAGTTCAGAACCGTATCAATAAAGGGGACCTCCTGTCGATCCGGTTTCTGATTGATAACCGGGTGAAGGTCATGAGTCCGAAGCCATTCCAGCTCCTGAAACAAAGCTTTCAGTACAAATGCATCTCCCTGCATGCCAAAGTGGCCCTCATTGAAAACGAGCAGTGGAGAATATCCATCGTGAGCTCGCAGAATGCAACCGATAACCCTAAACTGGAACGGGGAATCATTTATACGGATGATCGGATATTCAACTTCGACAAAACCCAACTGGAAAATGCTTTTAAACGAGGAACAGATTAACGAAATCACCCAGATGGCTGAACTCTTCTTTAACCTGGATGAAATAGCAGCCAATATCGAAGTCGATGCCGATGAATTTCGAACCCTGATCATGATTCGAACCGGTCCGGCTTATGATGCATATATGAAGGGCTGGCTGAGTGGAGAAATTCCGCTTCGCAAGGCAATTGCCCAGGCAGCCGCAAATGGATCCAACCCGGCGCAGCAAATGCTTCTTAACATGAAAGCCACCGCTGAAATCGGAAAACTATGAGCGTGAATCCAATTGCACTGGAAGATCAAAACTGGCAGCTGATCAAAGCATCGCTGACTGATCCTGATAGTACCGCCTTATCTTTGGAACAGCGGTACATGCTGGATCGGATCGTATCCATGGCAAGGATCATGGATCGCCATCCCCAAGGCCGGGCAGCTCTCAATATCCACATGGCCAAATATCCGGATATATCGCGCAGGACTGCCAGCCGGGACCTGTTTATGGCACAGGAACTCAATGTATCCTACCATTCATTCCATTTTGATTTCTGGCATAACTGGATCATGAATGAGATGGTTGACCAGGTTCAGGCATCCCGGGCAAAAGGCGATATGAAAGCCTGGGCACAAGGATTAACCAACCTATCCAAACATATTGGCGAACGACCGGTGGCCGAAACAGATCCTAAACTGGTCGAGAAACATACCTTCCTCATTCAGATCCTTGACAAGCGTCCTTCTAGGACGGTAGATATCAGTTGCCTTGATCAGTATTCCAAAGATGAGCTCCGGGGCATTTCCGATGCCATATATACCGAAATTACCGAAGAGGATGCACTTGAAATATTCAAAACCTGATGGAACCCGTAATACTCAACCTGCCACAATACTCCTCCCTGATTCTCAACCCAAAAGCCAAGGTCGATCTTTGGAGCCGAGGTACAGGAAAGTCTTATCTGGTTGGATGGGACATCAACACCATCAACCGTAGAATGCCGCGAGCATTGATTTCAGTTACCGGCCAGACATTCGGACAACTCCTCACCCGGACACTTCCATCAACATTTAAGTTCCTGGAAACTCTCGGATATACAAAGGATCGAAACTATGTGGTCGGCCGGAAACCGCCTGTCAATTTCTATTCTCCACACGAAAAGATCATGAAATTTGAGAACGTGATCTCCTTTTCAAACGGAAATGCTATCCTGATGCTTTCTCAGGATCGCGTTGGATCCGCACGTGGAGCCAACGTTGACTATGAAATTCTGGACGAAGCCCTGACGATCGACAAGGAGCGATACGATCAGGAAACCTCGCCAACAAACAGGGGAAACGATGATCTCTGGGGCCCGAACTCCGGGAACCATGTCCCTTTTCACCATGGCTATCATTACGTTTCATCGATGCCCTACTCCCAAACCCAAAAATGGCTTTTACAGTTTGGCGATTATTACGAAAAGGAGGCAGGACTGCAAATCTTCACGATCTGGAACCGGATTGTAAAACTTCAGATGGAACTGATCCCGGCTTTTTATGACCGTGATCAGAAACTTTATACCCAGATATGGAATGAAACCATCCGGCTTCGGAAACAAATCCTTCCTTTTGTTTCAAAAACCGGCCTGCTCTTCACGTTGGCAAATGCCTTTGACAATATTCAGAACATCGGAATGTCATATATTGTAAGGGAATACGAAAAGCAAAACCTGCTGACGTTCATGATCGAGATCATGAATATTTACCTGGATACAGTTGAAGACTGCTATTATCACATCAATGAATCCAAGCACGTTTACTATTTCGCTACCAATGATGGTTTCATTCGTGACCTGGCCGAAAATACCAACTGGGATTTTTCCAAATTAGAGGCGCAGGACTCCCGTTTCGACAAGGATTGCAATACCAATTCTCCGCTGGAAATAACGCCGGATTGGGGTGCTGCCATCAGCCTGTTCACCGTCGGCCAGCTGGGGGGGGTGGATTTTGTAAAAAACGAGGCAGGACTCGTTGACAACTTCATCAACGAATTTTTCGTAAAACCCGACAGCTCCAACGATGTTATGATTAACTCGCTGGTAGATCAATTTACCGCCTATTACAGCCACCATCTGGATAAAACCGTCCTGTACTTCCATGATCGGTATGGCGACAGTAAAAACCCCAACGTGAACAAATCGGCATCTTATAATGACCAGGCAATTGCCAGGCTGGAAAAAGCCGGATGGACAGTTATCCATGAAACCCACAAAGGAATGGAGCCGCCTCAGCACGACAAATATTTGCTATGGGGAAATATTCTGAAAGGCACCGATCCTTCCTTTCCGCAAGTGAGGTTTAACGGCACGAAATGTAAGTACACCCTGATCTCCATGAATAATACACAAGTGATCCAGAAGGAAGGGAAGTTCGCCAAAAACAAGCAGTCGGAACGGTCGAAAACAATACTGCCAGAAGAAGCCACACACTTTTCGGATTCCGTGGATAAAAGGATTTGGACGAAATATGGCCATTTACTAACGGCGGCATCGACATTTGTTCCAGCACGAACCTGACAGTGCCGCGACAAATCGTGTCGCCATCGAAACGGTACGCATCAGAATTGAGGACTCGCGAAAATCTTAGACCCGAGGTCTATCATACCTAAACTAATCGCAGATGCTTCGCCACCATTCCAACGTCAGTTGAGATATTAGTATATATATCCTCAGCCCCCTATATTTTTGTATAATGCACAAAGAAGAAACACTTGGTTGTTGAAGGTTGTCTGGATTGAATAAGATCCAACCTTTGTGTCTGATTTCTTCCTTCAGCAAGATTGTCTGTCAACTTGTCCCGGTTAAGTTTAAATGAGCTAAATTTGAGACTATGTTACAGAGACTCAATTTGCACGGATAAATTTTTCTAACCATGGAAGACTTGATTTCACCCAAATATCAAATGAGACTTGTGAAGGCTGTTAACGATGCCATTTGGGCTGAATATCCTTCCTATAAAGAAGTTAGATATTACATTTCAAAATGGCATAAAGTTGAGCGAAATTGGGATGA
Organism: uncultured Bacteroidia bacterium; assembly: GCA_903881215.1. Taxonomy (GTDB): domain Bacteria; phylum Bacteroidota; class Bacteroidia; order Bacteroidales; family Prolixibacteraceae; genus CAINVV01. The sequence continues at coordinate 1,977 of CAIRSO010000460.1, read as the reverse complement.
AGAATGGGAGAACTTTTCAATTGCTTTCAAGGACAATAAAGAAATTGACCTTTTGCAGACACTCCATAATATGTGTGGAACTGATTTGTTAAAGATTGCCATTGACTGTGGTGTTGAAACGCCAGACTTTATTCCGTCGATACCTACTTTTAAAAACCAGCTGAAAACTGAATTTACAACGGCTTATGATACTTTTACAAAGGCATTTAAATTGGTTGAGACAGACCCAAGCTTGGCTGTTGGCCTTGCAAACTCAGCCCTTGAGAGCATCATCAAGGAAATTGTAAAGGACGATAGAATTGCTAGCAAAATTTCAGGTACAGAAACTCTCTACAAACTTTCTATAATAATTCTGAAGGAATTTAATCTCACTAATGCCGAGAATCCTAAGGAGATTAAAACCATTGGCAGTTCACTTTTAGCAATCAATCAAGCCGTTGAGAAACTCAGAAGTGAAAAAACAAACTTCCATGGAAAAACAATTGACGACTATTTGATAAGAGATACGATTTACACATATTTTATTCTCAATTCAGTAGCTACCGTTGGGCTTTTTATAAATTCTTATTACAAAATTAAGTATCCAAAACCAAAACCACTAATTGAAGAAAGTGACGATCTTCCATTTTGATGTATAGATATTAAAGAATCAATAATCATAAAGAAATCAACGATATGAATCATTACCTATTGGTTGTTTTAATAATTACCGGTTGTGGCCTTTTTGGGGGGCTGATCAACTATTTTAGGACTTCTGTCAGTTTTGGTAATTCCACCTTTTCTTTCCTCAAATCTTTATTGACAGGATTAGGAGCCTCGGCATTGGTTCCCCTATTATTAAAAATGATTTCCAGCGATTTACTGGTGTCAAGCAAATCTGATCCCATTGACTATTTTGTCATTGGAGGCTTTTGTTTGATTTCCGCAATATTCTCTTCAAAATTCATCGATTCTATTGGGGAAAAATTAATAAATCAAATTGATCAAGTTACAAAAGATGTTAAAGAGGTAAAGGATGATTTGGATGAACTTTCCACAGAGAGTGAATTTGAAAAGCTTCCAGAGTTCAAACAAGCCTATGAAGGATTAGATGGTTATGAAAAAGAAATTCTGATGCAGATGTATCAAAGTAAATATACTTACAGATCGGTAGGTGGGATTGCCGCTGAAATTTATTTGGATAAGGAACAAACCTTGGATTTGCTAAATGGATTGGAATTAAAGAAATGCGTCAGGAAATCACAGCGTAAAAACAATGTTTATAGATGGAGATTAACAGATACTGGAAGAGAGATTATTGCGGAGAAATTTGACGATGAAAGCTCTTGTTAGTTAGTTCTTTATTATTAGCCAAAAATAAGAATATCAATCGATTATATTTCTTATACCTAAACCATTCAAGTGTTGATAACCCCACCCCACCTATCGTCTGTGTCTATTAATGCTACACAAAAGTACGTGGCATCCTGATGTTTGGTTCGGGGATCCTCGCTGAGTGCACTGCGGAAATTCCGGACCCTAAAAAATGCTCACAGGCTTCAACTTCCTTTTCCATAGGTAATGCCCAGAACTGTGCTTGTTCTTGCTGCCCCGGCCGCCTTATTGCGAGTCCCCACGGTGCGGAGTTTGCACGGCCCAGGCATTCCGGAACCGTAGACACCTGCGGAAGCGACCCCACTAAATCAGTTTCTTGAATATTTCAGCCTAACAATTCCATCATTTGCAGGCGATTGCCCGTAATCAACCGGCATTTCACCACAGGACTTCCAATACTTGTAACTCTTGCCAATCTCCCTACCTATTTTCTAACCTTTCCCTTCGAACGCATTCTGCAATTTGTTCGCCATGTTTTTTTTCCAGTTGAAATCATGTGCAAAGATTGACCGGATGATGGGGCTACGAACGTCGGCCACAAAATAATTTTCTTCACGCTCGTTCCTCGCTAAAAATTTTTTTGCACCCTAGTTCTCCGCTCCC
>CAIRSO010000459.1 GCA_903881215.1 uncultured Bacteroidia bacterium | reverse complement strand
CCCTTTATTCAAAGGGAAAGCGTATCTATGGAAGACACAGTGGTATCGAAGATTATGCGTGTTCAACCATGAATCTTGTGAATGGAGTTGTCGTAAATATGGCCTGCTCATGGAATGTATCTGCGGGTAGCGATGCTGTTATCGGTTTTACCATATATGGAACAGAAGGCACTTTGTCAATGAAAAATCAAAAGGGCTCTTTTTATGATTTCGACATCCATCATTACAAATCAAAAAATTCTGAGTGTCTTTGCCAGGAAAATGGTGCATGGGGTGGGAAGGCTGTAGTTGACTGGGCTGAACAGGTGGCATATTCAGGACAATATAACCGTAATGCTGAGCAGTTTGTTCGAGTTGGCGAGGTGATCGATTCTATTTATAATCAGCAATCATTTAAATGAATTCTGGTTTCATAAATTCCAATTGGAGATGAAATGTCAAAAACAAAAATCACGAAAGACCACAAATTTATAAAAGAATGGGTTGTATCCAGAGGAGGAATTCCTACCCGCATTGGAGAGGAAAGAATGCCGGATGAAGAGGTCGGGGTACTGGATATTAAATTCCCAGGGGTAACAGATAAAAAATTGATACCAATATCCTGGAATGAATTTTTTACAAGATTCGAAGAGTCTAATCTTGCTTTTTTATTTGAAGATGACCACGGGGATGGACAAAAGAGTAAGTTTTACAAACTTATCTGGCGTAATGGAGAGTGAAATGAGCACAACTGAAAAGTATTCATTAAACAGGGTACTTATGACTGTTGATGCTGTTGGGGGGGTGTGGACATATTCTTGTGAGTTAGCAAGGCAGTTTAAGAAGAAAAATATTCAGGTAGTATTTGTCCAGATGGGGCCGCAGCTTGATGAGACACAAAAAATGATGGTGGGCGATCTTGACAACGTTGAAATAATTGAAAGTAAATACAAACTCGAATGGATGGATGACCCATGGAGTCATGTTGATGAGGCTGGGGAGTGGCTACTTGAACTTGAAATTCTATTCCATCCAGACATTGTTCATCTGAATGGATTTGCACATGCTGCAATGGCCTGGCATGCGCCCGTATTGGTAGTTGCTCACTCCTGTGTCTGTTCCTGGTATGATCATGTTTTGAATTCACAAATTCCCGTGTCAATGAAAGAATACAAAAAAAGAGTTAGTGAAGGTTTGCAGTGTGCAGAATGTGTTGTTGCACCAAGTAATGCCATGTTGCAATCGCTCTATAAACACTATGGCCAGATTGCTCCTTCAACGGTTATATATAACGGGAACAGAAAAAAAAGTACAGTTACTTCTTTAAAAGAAACATTTGTTTTGACATGCGGAAGAATATGGGATGATGCCAAAAACATTGTCGCAATTGCCAATGTCGCATCAGAGTTGCAATGGTCAGTGTATGCTGCGGGGGAGGGTAATTTGGAGGGTAGGGAATATGATAATTTTAAGATGTTGGGGAAGCTTGCATCACCTGCTCTGGAGTCACTGATGGTTAAGGCACCGATATTTGCGTTGCCATCAAAGTACGAACCCTTTGGACTCTCTATTCTTGAAGCCGCGAGAAGCGGTTGTGCACTTGTGCTTGGAGATATCCCAAGTCTTCGTGAGATTTGGCAGGATGCTGCACTATTTGTTAATCCTAATGATCGTGGGGAAATCAGGGACACTATCCAGGAATGCATCAGAAAACCTTCACTGCGAAATGAGTACGCAAAGCGTGCAAGGAAAAGATCAGAAAACTTTAATTCTGAAACAATGTCAGAAAATTACTTAAGAGTATACCAGGCAATGATGGCACATAAGTCGAATATTCAATGCGGAAACATGATGAATCTATTGCCTTGACAATAAAAGGTATTTATGAAATTTATTTATTTTACGCATTCCATACTTTCAGACTGGAATAATGGTAATGCTCATTTTTTAAGAGGTGTAGCATCCGAATTACTTTGTCGTGGACATGAGGTCGTTTTTTATGAACCATCCGATGGATGGAGTCTTTCAAAACTGAAACAGTGTTACGGGGATGGCGCCTTAAAGGGATTTCATGAAGTCTATCCAACATTGAAAAGTAATCTCTACAACCTTGAATCGATTGACCTTGAGGATGAGCTTGATTCAGCTGATGTTGTGATTGTTCATGAATGGAATGATCCACAACTAATCAGTGTAATTGGAGATATCAGGAAAAGAAACCACCGTTTTAAGCTTTTCTTTCACGATACGCATCACAGGGCTGTTTCTAATCCTGAGGATATTGCTTTGATGGATCTGGTAAATTACGATGGTGTACTAGCATTTGGTGAAATTCTTAAAAATCTGTACCTTCAAAATGGCTGGGTTAAACAGGCTTGGACCTGGCATGAAGCAGCTGATACACGTGTGTTTAAACCAATTGATTTTAAGGGACCTAAGAACGATATCGTATGGATAGGTAACTGGGGGGATGAGGAGCGCAGTTCTGAATTAGAGGAATACATTTTCAATCCTGTCAGGGAGCTGCATTTAAATTGCAATGTTTACGGCGTAAGGTATCCTCTGGACGCACTTGAAACATTGAAGAAATCTGATATCAGTTATCGGGGGTGGTTACCGAATTATAAAGTTCCGCAGGTTTTTTCACAATCCCGATTGACTGTTCATGTACCGAGGCGACCTTATGTGAGAATGTTACCTGGTATTCCGACAATACGGATTTTTGAGGCGTTGGCTTGTGGAATACCACTAATCTCTTCACAATGGGATGATTGTGAAAAAATGTTAACAGAAGGTAAAGATTATCTGATGGTAAATAATGGTGCAATGATGAAAGAGCGTATTCAGAATCTTCTTGAAGATAAATCGTTTG
>CAIRSO010000458.1 GCA_903881215.1 uncultured Bacteroidia bacterium | reverse complement strand
GATCCGGCGGTTTTATTGTTTACGATGAAGATGCCTGTATCGTCAGAAATACCTGGAATTTTGCACGTTTTTATCACCACGAATCCTGCGGACAGTGTTCCCCATGCCGGGACGGTACCGGTTGGATGGAAAATGTCCTGCATAGGATTGAACATGGTCAGGGCAGAACCAGGGATATAGACCTTTTGGTCAGTATAGCTGCCAAGATTGAAGGCAATACAATTTGTCCGTTGGGAGATGCTGCTGCATGGCCTGTTGCAAGTGCCATCAGGCATTTCAGGAAGGAGTTTGAGGAGCACGTTTCCAATCCGGGGGCGTGCAGGCACTAGAAGGGGACTAAGGGACTAAGGGACTAGGGGACTGGGGGACTAGGGGACTAGGGGACTAGGGGACTAGGGGACTGGGGGACTTGGGGACTAGGGGACTGGGAGAGTGGTCGAAGAGGGAAGAGGAAAACGAGAAGATGGAAAAACAAGGCGAGGGTAGGGGCGTCCTGCGTCCGCCCATCATGTTGACCGGTAAAAGTTGAAAGGAAACGGAGAAAAGGAGAAACGAAGAAAAGTGAGGTTAGGGGAGAACGCATTTCGCTCCAACGGATTTGCAATCCGTTGGCATAAGTTGGCCAGCGGATTGCAAATCCGCTGGAGCGAATAAAGAGCGAATTTAACCGTTTACTGTGCTTGTCGAGGGGTGAAAATAGGAAAATGTGAAACAGGAAAAGTAATATACACAAATAATAGAGATGCTTACGGTTACAATAGATAATCAGACGATTGAAGTTGAAGAGGGAACGACGATTCTTCAGGCGGCCCGTATGATCGGAGGGGCAGTGGTTCCTCCTGCCATGTGCTATTACTCCAAATTGAAGGAATCGGGAGGAAAATGCAGAACATGTCTGGTAAAAGTTGCCCAGGGTTCGGCACGTGATCCGCGCCCGATGCCAAAACTCGTCGCCTCTTGCCGGACTCCGGTAGCCGATGGCATGGTTGTTCAGAACATTACTTCCCAGGAAGTTATCGATACACGTAAAGCAATTGTCGAGTTTTTGCTGATTAATCATCCGTTGGATTGCCCGGTTTGTGACCAAGCCGGAGAGTGCGACCTGCAAAATCTTAGCTACGACAACGGCAAAGAGGAGTCGCGCTTCGAAGAGGCCAAAAGGACTTTCAAGGTAGTGGATATCGGCGACAAGATTCAGTTGCACATGAACCGTTGCATTCTTTGCTACCGTTGTGTTTATACTGCTGATCAGCTGACAGATAAAAGATCACACGGAATATTGTACAGAGGGGATGTATCAGAAATTTCGACCTATATACAAAGCGAAATAACCAACGATTTTTCAGGTAATATCATCGATGTTTGTCCGGTAGGAGCATTGACAGATAAGACCTTCCGGTTTAAAAACCGGGTATGGTTCCTAAATCCTATGAACGCCAGCCGTTCCTGCAGTAAATGTTCGGGTAAAGTTACAGCCTGGCTGAGGGGAGAGGAAATTTACAGGATAACAGGCAGGAAAGATCAATTTGGGGAGGTGGAAGAATTTATCTGTAACGATTGTCGGTTCGAAAAGAAAGAGCGGTCCGACTGGACTATCGAAGGACCAAGAAACATTAAAAGGGCTTCGGTGATTAGTCAGAATCATTATTTGCAAGCAAAGAAACCAACGGTAATTTTGCCTTTGGAAAACAGAACTGTTACGCTTGAGGAGTTTGAAAAAGATAATACTAACGAAATATAATTTTAACCTATGGATGGCAATTACATCCTTTATAAAATAATTCTTGCATCGGTAATTCTCCTGGTCAGTTTGGTAGTAGCCATGTATTCTACCTTGCTGGAGAGGAAAGTTGCCGGCTTTTTTCAAGATCGCCTTGGTCCCAACAGAGCTGGTTTTGCTGGTTTACTTCAACCCCTGGCCGACGGACTAAAGCTTTTTTTCAAAGAAGAGTTTATGCCCGGAACTGCCGATAAATTTTTGTACATCCTCGGACCATCACTTACCATGATGATCGCGTTGCTAACCAGCGCTGTGATTCCCTGGGGCAACAGTTTTGTGATAAATGGTACAGAATACAGTCTGCAGATGGCAGATGTGAATGTTGGCGTTCTCTATGTTTTCGCCATTCTTTCGATTGGCGTATATGGTATCATGATCGGTGGTTGGGCTTCGAACAACAAATATGCCCTGATAGGGGCGGTTCGGGCAGCATCTCAAATGATTAGTTATGAACTGGCTATGAGTATGTCCATCATCGCTATTGTCATGATGAGCGGTACACTTAGTCTCAAAGATATTGTGGAGCAGCAGCATGGAATAAACTGGAACATTTGGTACCAGCCTTTTGGGTTCCTCATTTTTATCGTCTGTGCTTTTGCCGAATGCAACCGTTCGCCCTTTGATCTTCCTGAATGTGAAACGGAATTGATTGGCGGATATCATACCGAATATAGCAGTATGAAGCTTGGCTTCTACCTCTTCGCAGAGTACATCAACATGTTTATCTCGTCGGCCATGATTGCCACCTTGTTTTTTGGCGGGTACAATTTCCCTTTTATGGATTCTCTGAATGTATCCCACAATGTGTTGACAATCATAGGGTCACTTGTGTTGTTTGCCAAAATAATGTTTTTCGTTTTCTTCTTTATGTGGGTTCGCTGGACCCTGCCAAGGTTCCGTTATGATCAGCTGATGCGTCTGGGCTGGAAATCGCTATTGCCATTGGCGATCATCAACGTACTGATCACAGGATTCGTTATCATGATAAAAAATCATCTTTAACCATGACTGTTAAACAAAATATAGGTTCATTATCCGGCCGAAGCAAAGTCGTTTCTAACAAAGAAATGACATTTATGGAGAGGATATATTTGCCTGCCATCATCAAAGGATTTGGCATTACCATGAGCCATTTTTTCAAAAAAAGTGCCACCATTCAGTACCCTGAAGTTAAAAGGCCGATTGCTGAGATCTACCGTGGAAAGCACGTCCTAAAAAGAGACGATGAGGGTAGAGAACGCTGTACTGCCTGTGGTTTATGTGCACTTGCCTGTCCGGCGGAAGCCATTACCATGATTGCCTCCGAACGAAAAGAAGATGAACTGAATCTTTACAGGGAGGAGAAATACGCTTCAGTCTATGAAATCGATATGCTTCGCTGTATTTTCTGCGGACTTTGCGAAGAGGCATGTCCGAAAGAGGCGATTTTCCTGACAAATGAGATTGTTCCTTCCGATTTACACCGCGGCGACTTTATTTATGGAAAAGATGTGCTGGTTGAACCTGTTGATAAAAGGGTAGATAT
>CAIRSO010000457.1 GCA_903881215.1 uncultured Bacteroidia bacterium | reverse complement strand
GTAGAGTGGGGTGGAACCCGGGTCGGTTTCTCAGAAGTAACCGGACTCACACAGGAAAATCAGGCGATAGAATACCGCGACGGCTCTTTCCCTGAGTATTCATCTATTAAAATGCCGGGACTACGGAAGTTCAGCAACATTACGCTTAAACGTGGGGTAATAAAGAGTGACAACGAGTTTTTTAAGTGGCTCAGCACCATCAAACTTAATACTGTGGAACGCAGAGATTTAGTGATAAGCCTTTTGAATGAAGAGCATAGCCCGGTAATGGTTTGGAAAGCACACAATGCCTTTCCCGTAAAAGTGGAAGGTCCGCAACTCAAAGCTTCAGGCAACGAGGTTGCTATTGAATCCATTGAACTTGCACACGAAGGTCTCGAATTGCAGAACGACTAATGAGTAACTACTATCCCCCTGTTGGTTTTCATTTTAAGGTGGAAGTACCTGATCTTTCATCAAATGGAGATGATGTGCGCTTCACTGAGGTATCCGGACTGTCGGTCGAGATGAAGACAGAAGAGGTACCGGAGGGAGGTGAGAACAGGTTTGCCCAGAAATATCCGGGTGGGGTTAGATACACAGAACTTACGCTGAAAAGAGGTGTACTAATTCAGTCGGAGCTGACTGATTGGATAGACCGGTGCATCAATAACTTAGACATTCAACCCAAAGAGATGTTCATCAAACTGCTGAATGAAAATCATGAGCCGCTCATAACCTGGCATCTTATCAATGCTTATCCTACAAAATGGTCGGTCAGTGATTTTAACTCATCCAACAATGCAGTAGTTGTCGAGTCTCTTCAGTTTTACTATCAGTATTTTACCATTGATAAAACGTAGTCTATGCCAGTCATCATTGATGAAGTAGTGATATCTGTCGAAGTTACCAACCAGGATTCGGGGGGTGCATCATCAGCCTCTTCCTCACCTGAGGATAGACAAGCTATTGTGAATGAATGTGTCGAACGAGTGCTTGATATTTTGAAGCAAAAAACTGAACGATAACCATGGACAACAGGGGAACTCTGGAAAAATTGAAGATTCAGGCTTTTACCAAGCCTGACTACTCAGGAACACCGATTGGCGAGTTTGTGTCATTTGTAAACCCGAATGAAATTTCGCTGGCTTACGAAATGGAATATGACAGCGCCCAGGGATCGGGTACCACCAACAGCAGGATGAACTTTAAAAAGATGAAGCCAGGGGACCTCTCGCTTACCTTTTTCATCGATGGTACTGGCGCCAATGGCACTGTCGCGGATGTTCAGCAGAAAATTGAACAGTTCCAGACAGTGACAGGGTACAATGGTGATATCCACAGGCCAAATTATTTGAAAGTAGTTTGGGGAACCTTGCAGGTGAAGCGTTGCATTCTTAAGAGTGCTTCTATCGCTTACAAAATGTTCAAGCCTGACGGAATACCTCTAAGGGCAATCATCACAGCCACATTCACCGATAACTCTGATGACCAGTCGAGGGTAGCCATGGCCCAGGATCATTCGCCCGATTTGACTCATGTCAGAATGGTCAAAGCCGGAAATACCCTTCCGGGAATGTGCTATGAAATATATGGTGATCCAGGCTATTTTCTGGATGTCGCACGCGCCAACAGAATAGATGATTTTCGTCGGTTAAAGACAGGTACTACCGTTTTTTTTCCACCATTAGAGAAATAAACCATGCCAGAAGTAAGAACATTGCCAATTGCTGCCGAACATCGCGAATTCACTGTTAAAGTGGACGGTCAGGTGGTAGAGCGTACTTATCAGTTGCTTTCGGTTTCAGTGACCAAAGTCGCCGATAAGATTTCTACAGCCCGATTGGTTTACCTGGATGGTGCCGCTTCTGAAAGCATTTTTAAGGCAAGCAATTCGGAAATGTTCGTACCCGGTAATGAAATTGAAATTTTGGCAGGAACAACAAACGATCCGGTCTCACTTTTCAAAGGAATCATCGTTCGTCACAGCGTCAAATTGCGTGACGTCTCTGCACCTCAGTTGATTGTCGAATGCAAACACAAAGCCGTCGGTCTGACGATTGGCCGAAAAAATGCCTACTTCAAAGACAAGACCGACAGCGATATCATGACCTCCATTCTCGGAAATGCACCTGTGACACCGGATGTTGAAACCACCTCTGTTACACACAAACAAATGGTGCAATATTATGCCACAGACTGGGATTTTTTGCTTACCAGGGCTCAGGCAAATGGGAAAATGGTCTTCACAGAGGATGACACCGTGACCATCAAAGCGCCTGCATTAACAGGAAGTTCAGTTTGTACGCTTCTTTACGGTGCAACGATTCTGGAAATGGATGCTGAAATCGATGCCCGTTGGCAATACAGTGTCGTGCGGAGTTTTAACTGGGATTCTGCCCAACAAGCAATGGTTGATAGGGATAGCGCAGATCCGGGCACAGTTGCCCCGGGAAATCTGGTCAGCAGCGACCTTGCTATAGTGGCCGGACCTACCCATTTCCATCTGCAGCAAACCTCGCTTTTGGAAACCGAAGCACAATCATGGGCGGATGCGCAATGGCTCAAATCAAAAATGAGCCAGGTAAATGGCCGGATGAAATGCGAAGGATTTGCAGGTATTAAGCCCGGCGATTTGGTGACTCTTGCCGGAATCGGCGACAGGTTTAACGGTGATGCTTTTGTGACCGGTGTCCGTCAAAGCTTTGATCTGGTAAGTGGTTGGAAAACTGATATTCAGTTTGGTAGCAACGGTGATTCTCTGGCAGAACAGAATGAAGTGACTGGTCCAAAAGCCGGTGCACTTTTACCGGGAATCAACGGATTGCAGATTGGGATTGTGCTGAGCAATGAAGATCCGGAAAACGAATTCAGGGTACAGGTGAAAATGCCGGTTGTTGATCCCGCCGGAGATGGCACCTGGGCACGAATAGCTTCTTTGGATGCCGGCGACCAGCGCGGGTTCTTTTTCCGGCCAGAAGTAGGGGATGAAGTTGTACTAGGTTTTCTGGACGACGATCCCCGGCAGGCAGTTATTCTTGGTATGCTTCATTCAAGTGCGAAAGCTGCGCCATTGACAGGTTCTGACGACAACAACGAAAAAATGTACCAAAGCCGGGCAGGAATGAAACTTCATTTTGACGATGACAAAAAGATCATCCTGATTGAAACACCGGCAGGAAAGAAAATGACGCTCGATGAGGATGCCAATGAACTTAAAATGATGGACGAAAACGGAAATAAAATAGTGATGAGCAGTGACGGAATACTGATAGAAAGCGGTGGCAAGATCGAGATCAAGGCACAACAGGATGTCAGCATCGAGGGGGTCAACGTGGAACAAAAAGCTTCAGCCTCCTTCAAAGCGGAAGGATCAGCCAGCGCAGAATTGAAAGCTTCCGGCTCACTGACGCTTAAAGGAGCAACAGTTATGATCAATTAATCATTAACCATTAATCTTAACCATTATGCCTCCAGCTGCCAGAACAACAGATATGCACATTTGCCCCATGGTTGAACCGGGTCCGGTACCGCATGTCGGCGGACCGATACTTCCACCCGGCGAGCCTACCGTCATGATCGGCGGAATGCCTGCCGCCAGAGTCGGTGATTCATGTGTTTGCACCGGTCCGCCGGACACAATCTCTATGGGTTCATCAACAGTCATGATCGGTGGAAAACCAGCCGCAAGAATGGGCGATTCTACCTCACACGGAGGATTAATAGTTTTGGGATGCTTTACAGTAATAATAGGATGATAAAAAGGAAACATAAGAAATAAGAGATGAGATATAAAAATATCAAACAGTGATGCTGAAAATTGTTTAGAGTAATCAAAATCAATAAAATTTAATACTAATAGAAATGAAAAAGACAAAAGATATTACACAGGATTCTTCTTCGCATGTCATAAGCTGTTCGCTCAAAATGTTACCAGAAGAGCAATGGATTCCGGCTTCGGAAACCGCAATTCGAATCAATCCTGCCAACAAAACGCACTTACGTCAACTAAGGCAGATTATTCCAACAGGAGTTATTCCTCCACCGCATCTTGCGCTACTCACATCCAAAAGATGGCCATCAACGGGTGTAAACCTTACCGTTGGCTTCATGGGTACTGTTGCTGCTGCGTTGCGAACACGCATTATTTCGCACATGAACGCCTGGGGGCAGTGCTGCAATGCCAGGTTTACAGAAACAAATGTAAATCCACAAGTTCGGATTAGCCTGACAGGCAATGGCTATTGGTCTTATCTGGGAACGGATATCCTTCTCATACCTGCAAATCAGGCCACAATGAATCTTCAGGGTTTCAGTATGAGTACGCCTGAATCTGAATATCACCGGGTGGTACGTCATGAAACAGGCCACACGCTGGGTTTCCCGCATGAGCATATGCGCAGTGATATTGTTGCCAGGATTGATCCTGCAAAGGCGAAAGCTCACTTCCTGGCCAGCGACGGGTGGGATGCTGCCATGACGACAGCGCAGGTACTTACTCCTTTAAACAGCTCCGCATTGATTGCTACAGCCCTTGCCGACCCTAATTCCATTATGTGCTACTGGCTGCCTGCATCAATAATGAAGGACAATATTGCCGTAGCCGGCGGAACAGATATCGATTCGCAGGATGCTCAATTTGCTGGCACTGTTTATCCATTAAATCACTGGGGAGGTTATGAAAGTTTAGGAGGTATTATAACCACTGCTCCTCATGCAGTATGCTGGGGACCAAATAGAATCGATGTATTTGCCCGGGGTACCGACAATGCTCTATACCACAAATGGTGGGATGGACATGCATGGGGAGGATGGGAATCTTTAGGTGGTATTATCACCAGCGATCCTGTAGCAGTAAGTTGGGGAGCAAACAGAATTGATGTTTTTGCAAAAGGAACTGACGGGGCTGTTTATCACAGATGGTGGGATGGAAGCCATTGGGGTGGATGGGAATCACTTGGAGGGGTTATTACCAGCAATATTTCTGCAGTTAGCTGGGGACCCAACCGGATTGATTTGTTTGCCAGGGGAACCGACAATGCCATGTATCACAAATGGTGGGACGGACATGCCTGGGGCGGATGGGAATCACTGGGTGGAATTATTACAACTGATCCTTCTGCAGTTTGCTGGGGACCCAATCGGATTGATGTATTTGCCAGAGGAACTGACAATGCATTATATCACAGATGGTGGGACGGACATGCCTGGGGTGGATGGGAATCCTTGGGAGGTCTCATCACTACCAATCCTTCCGCGGTTAGTTGGGGACCCAATCGACTTGACATTTTTGCAAGGGGAACTGACAATGCACTGTATCATAAATGGTGGGACGGCCATTCATGGGGAGGATGGGAATCCTTAGGTGGTATCATCACGACCGATCCGGCAGCAGTGTGCTGGGGACCAAATAGAATTGATGTATTTGCCAGAGGTACCGATAATGCAGTTTATCATAAATGGTGGGATGGAAGTCATTGGGGCGGTTTTGAATCATTGGGTGGAATAATTACCAGCAATATTTCTGCTGTCAGCTGGGCTGGCGGTCGACTTGACATTTTTGCCCGAGGTACCGATAATGCAATGTATCATAAGTGGTTTAGTTAACCATGGGTTCATAACTGAAATACTAAAACACAAAATTGAATTTCTGGCATTATGGAAGACATTAAACAAGATAATTCATATACCTCTTTCCTGGGTAATGGATGGAGCTTTCCTCCCGAATTTATTTCGGAAACATCCGAAGTTGCTATGACAGCCGATGAAGAGGATATCCAGGCCAGTCTGAAGATAATGCTGGGTACAGCTGCAGGTGAGCGTTTCATGAATCCCAAGTATGGGCTTGATCTGCATGAAATGCTTTTTGAACCGATGGGTACTACCGCCAAAACATTGCTGAAAGACCGTATGAAATATGCCATCCTGATTTATGAGCCACGGATCAATCTGCTTTCGCTGGAATTGGATACTTCAGCAGAACTGGAGGGGCGAATTAGTATCAACCTCGAATATATCGTCAGATCTACGAACTCACGCTACAATCTCGTCTTTCCGTTTTATACGACAGACAGCAACGAGGTGCGTAAAACAGTTGATTTTAACAACAGCTAGCAAAACCCATTATGGCGGTACAAGACATCATACAAAACCTCATCTTTCGACATGGGCAATCGCAGGAGATGCGCATGCCGGAAGAGCTGAGTGTTCATTTTGCCGATATTGACGAACGCTCTGATGAAGAGCTGTTGCTCTTTGCCAGAAAGTTTGCAGAGTTTGTCAAATTTTTTCCGAAAGACCCATCAAAGCCAATTGGAAACTGGACCGGATTTTTCCCTGCCGATTTGAAGGAGATACGTCTGCTTCTCCAAAATAAAAATGGCGATGTACCTCCGCACCTGGCACTGTTTGTTAGTTTTTTGAAATTGTACCAGGCTGGTCCGCAGGAGAATATC
>CAIRSO010000456.1 GCA_903881215.1 uncultured Bacteroidia bacterium | reverse complement strand
TCGCGTTGCAAAAGTTTACTTCCGGGGGTAGCAATTACTTCTTCGGTGCCAACAGCACTGCAGTTTCCGGATTCTGGGAAGGACAACTTGGCTCGCCGGATGTAAAAGCAGAAACATCCCAAAAATCAAACATTGGATTGGATGCCAGCCTGTTCGGAAAGTTGAACATGAACCTTGATGTTTTTTACGACCGGCGCAGTAATATCATGAACACGACCAGCGGACTTTTTTCTGGTGTGCTGGGTGCAACATCTCCAAGTAAACCACTTGGAATTGTGGATAACAAAGGAATTGATCTTGGGATTAATTTAAATGACAGGATAGGTGATTTTACCTATACCATCGGAGGGCAGTTTTCGTTTGTTAGAAGCAAAATCGTTGAAATGAGTGAGGTTTACCGCCCCTATGACTATTTAAAAAGGACGGGTAACCCGGTAGGACAGTATTTTGGACTCGAATCTGTTGGGTTTTTCAGCGATCAGGCTGATATCAATAATAGTCCCAAACAACTATTTTCAGCGGTCAAACCTGGTGACGTGAAGTACAAAGACCAGAATAAAGATGGGATGATTGATCAGTACGATGAAATAGCCATTGGATTTAACAACCAGGTTCCCGAAATGTACTTTTCCGGTTCAGTTTCTATTGAATACAAGGGGTTGGGTTTGGATGCGCTATTTCAGGGTACTGCCAATAGTACCGCTTATCTTAATACGAGAAGTGTTTTCTGGCCACTCAGGGGAGAGAATACCATTTCTGGTTTTTCAGATAACAGATGGACTTCTACCAATAAAGCATCGGCCTCCTTGCCGAGGTTATCCATTGAGGAGAATCTCAATAACTACCGTTCCAATTCCATTTGGTTAAAAAATGGTTCATTTTTGAAACTCAGGTCACTGGAGATATATTACAAGTTCCCTGAAAAGCTCATTTCAAAAATGAAATTGGCACAGGCACGGCTCTATCTGAGAGGAATGAATTTATTCTCGATCGATGATATCAAGGTCCTTGATCCTGAAGAAATAAGGGTAGTTTATCCGACTTTGACTTCTTTTAACTTAGGTGTTCAGATTGGTTTTTAATCGTAAAAAAAATAAATATGAAAAGGACATCATATACTTCAAAAATTAGAAAAATTTTTAAGATGAAAATACCTGGATTTCGAATCATATTGATCCTGCTGTTGCAGATATGCTGGGGTTGCAGCTATCTCAATTATTCAGAAGCAGATGATTACAGAAAAGAACAGGTATTTGCGGAGGTCACCTGGAACAAACAGGCACTTACGAAGATTTATTGGTATTTGCCGACCGATTTTGCAAGTATTGGCGGAGCTATGCGTTCCTCGGCCTCTGACGAAGCCGAAGATGTGAATGATTTTTCGGACATCCAGAGGATGAATGACGGGACCTGGAGTGCCATCCAGTCCATCGATAATCAATGGGCAAATTATTATGGCGGAATCCGGTCTGCCAACCTTTACCTCGCCGAAGGTCTAAACAAGACTTTCGACGATCTGAAATGGAATGTGGATTACAAGGACATCATGAGTCAATATGTTCTTTACCCTTACGAAGCAAGATTTTTAAGGGCCTACTTCTATTTTGAGCTAATTAGAAGATATGGCGATGTGCCACTTATCACCACCGTGCTCACAGAAGAAGAGGCCAATAAAGTTAAGCGAGCCCCTTTCAATGACATCGTTCAGTTCATTGTTTCTGAATGTGATGCCGTAAGTGCCAAGTTGCCAAATAGTTTTACAACAGTTATCAATGCCGAGACAGGGCGTGCAACCAGGGGTGCTGCTATGGCGCTGAAGGCAAGGACTCTTTTATATGCGGCAAGTCCGCTATTTAATCCATCAAACGACAAGAACAAATGGATTGCGGCTGCCACCGCATCCAAAGATGTCATTGATTTGGCCGTTTACACACTCGATGCAAGCT
>CAIRSO010000455.1 GCA_903881215.1 uncultured Bacteroidia bacterium | reverse complement strand
GTTACCAATGGATTACCAGTACAAACGACAATATCGTTGGCAATGCTTGATAAAGATGGATTACGATTGCCATTAAAGTTGCTTTCCGACTCAGTTATACCAGCGCCAACTTTAAAAGTAGATGGAACAGTTGATGCAAATACGCCAATCACACCTAAGTATTTGAATATCATTGTAGATAAAACACATTTAGTAGATTTGAAAAAAACCAAAACTATTGAATATACTTTAAGAATTGACAGTAAAGAAGGAACACCAATTACTTTCCAAAAAGAAAATAGCTTTAGAATTAAACTCGGTGTGTATCTTAAAGGAGATGCAACGATTAAATTTGATTAGTAACTAAAAATACATTTTGTCATTTATGAAAAAAAATATAAAATCATTCGTTTTGTCATTGGGGTTGCTATTATCTGCTAATTTTCTACAAGCTCAGCAAGTCAACAACTTGTATTTTCTCGAAAATGCACCCGTAAGACATTATTTAAACCCGGCATTTCAGCCTTTAAGTGGTTTTTACCTTGGATTTCCTTTGTTGGGATACTCTCAGTACGGAATTGGAAATAACTCATTTACTATTAGTTCGTTGGCAACTCCAAAAGACGATGTTTTCAAGTCAATTCGTCCAACAACCCTTTTGAATACAGATATTCAATTAAACATACTTGATTTTGGTTTTCGGTCAAAAGATTCCTATTTTAGTCTAGGAATTACTGCAAAAGCTTCTGCCTATTTTGGTCTTCCAAAGGATATGTTTAAAATGTTTATGTATGGCTTTGCAAATGAAGTAGATGGAGTTCCACAACTGGAAAATAATTTATTTGATTTTAAGTCATTAACTTTAGGCGCAAATTCATATACTGAAGTTGCCTTAGGTTATTCAAAAAATATAGACGAGAAATGGTCGTACGGATTTAAACTTAAATATTTGCACGGTCTTGGCAATGCAAAAGCAACTTTTGATAATTTTGACCTGACTACTGGTGTTGAGGAATGGAAAATTAATGCTAACGGTGTTATAAACTCATCTTCGCCTGCATTAGTTACAGTTGGAGATGATTTAGGATCAATCAATGCTTTGTTTCCAACGAATATAATTGATTTTACAAAACCTTCGGGTATGGGAGGCGCAGTTGACCTTGGTGTTACGTATAAACCTTTTGATTTCCTAACAGTGGGAGCCGCTGTAACTGATTTAGGTTTAATACGTTGGACAAAAAATACAAATAATACGAACATAAAAGCAGACTATACTTATGATGGACTTGGTACCATAACTGCAGGTGAAATATTTAATGGTATTGATAATAATGCAATGTTTGACACCTTGGTGAATAATCTTAAAAATGCTGCTACTATTACTAATTCTACTACAGCATATACAACCAATTTAAGTCCTAAAATTAATGCAAGTGCCGAAGTTGGAATTTTGAAAAATGCAATTAGCTTGGGTCTTCTTTCAACAACAATGTTTCATAATAAATCTGTCTATCAGGATATTACAACATCTTTGAATTTGCGTCCGGTTAATTGGTTTAATTTAGCACTTTCATATTCATTTTTAAATGGTAGAGGAAGCAATATTGGAGCAGCTTTAAGATTATGGATTGATATTTTATATCAAGATTTAAAACCTGATATTAAAAAATATAACGGCAAATTTTTAAGTGGTT
>CAIRSO010000454.1 GCA_903881215.1 uncultured Bacteroidia bacterium | reverse complement strand
CCCACTGATCCGGCGATTCGGTAGTTTCTTTTTTTTGATCCCTGGTTTTCAGGTTTTATTTGAAGAAAAAATCAAATTACCATGAAGCCATTCATCTCAACCATTACTTTTCTTTTGCTGCTGACAGGCGTTTCTGCACAGGTTCAAATCAGCGGCAAAGTTTCGGAACGGAGCCATTTGCCATTGCCTGGAGCCAATATATTTATTCAAGTACCTGGACCAGTCCATGGCGATTGAGCCCAATGAATCCCCATTTTTTGTTCAATAACCTGAATTTGTCGTTCGAATTCCATTGTTAACCGATTGATGTTGTGTCCAGCGTCCTTATCGTTGAAGATGAGAAGCCGGCGGCCGACTGGCTGAAGCAACTGATATTCCGGATGGATCCTCAGATATCGCTTCTTGCAACCATTGATTCGGTGAGGGGAGCTGTTGAGTGGTTTCGCGCAAATCCGGTGCCGGATCTGGTTTTTATGGATATCCAGCTGGCCGACGGACTGAGTTTCGAGATTTTCGGTCAGGTTCAGGTTGTTTGTCCGGTGATATTCACGACTGTCTCGCCTTTTTACAAAGTCTTTTTTACTTTCCTGGTTTTACAACAATTTATAATTTTTTCATGACAAAATGAAGTGGAAAGCAATATGGTCATTCCATTCTTTGCCTTCAAATATTTAGTTTGGAACAAAAATCGGGAGGGATCAAAATTCTTCTAGTCTCAGAAAATCTATAAGGTTGTACCATTTTATACCGTTTCGGTTGCTGTCAAGGAATTTATCCAGGGATAAAACTATTTTTGGATAGTTGTCGGTAATTTTCTCCAATGCCCCAAATTCCCTTTCTATGGTTTTATTATCGGCAAGCAGATAGGCCACTTGCAGATAAATTTGTTGATTGTTCCTAGTGGCAATAAAGTCAATTTCAAGTTCATTCAGTTTTCCAATTTTTACTTTGTACCCTCTTGACAAGAGTTCCAAATAGACAATATTTTCGAGATGTCCCGAAATGTCATTTAATTTATACCCAAGTAGACTGTGTTTAAGTCCTATATCCCCAACATAGTACTTTTCGTGGATTTCGAGCAAGCGTTTGCCTTTAAGGTCGAACCGGTTCACTTTGTGAAATATATATGCTGAGGTAAGCATGCTGAGGTAACTCTGAACCGTATCTACTGAACCCTTCATTTTTTGTGACTTCAAATAGTCTGCAATTTTTTTGGATGATGTTATATTCCCACAATTATCGGCAGTGAAATGAGCAATTCGTTCCAGCAAGGCAATATCCCGTAACCCATTCCTTGCAACCACATCTTTTAAAAGTATGGTATTGTAAATAGCAGAAACATATTGTTCAATTACTTCGTCATCGTATTCCATTCTGTGGATGCCCGGGAATCCGCCATATCTCATAAACAAGGCAAACTCTGATTCCATTTTTTCGGGTTCATTTACTTCACGGAACTTGATAAACTCAGAGAAAGTGAGCGTATATAATTTAAATTCCACATATCTTCCCGAAATATAAGTGGCCAGTTCGGAAGATAGCATTCGGGAGTTGGATCCTGTAATGAACAAATCGGCAGTATTATCCGTAAGGAACCCGGAAAGTGCTTTCTCCCAGCCTTCAATTTCCTGAACTTCATCGATGAATAGATATTTCTTGCCTTTGACTTCCCTGAAACGATCTGAAACATAGCTTACCAGCTGTTTGTATGTATTTAACGAATCGAATTCGAGCGAATCTTTGTTGACGAGGAGAATATTCTCCTGATTTACTCCATTGTCTGTCAATAAATTGCAAATTATTTTCAGGAATGTACTTTTACCACATCGGCGAATACCTGTGATAACCTTAATAATTGGCTTATCAATAAAGGGAGTGATCTGCTTTAGATATCTTTCTCTTTGTATCATAAAATATAGACTATAATCGAAATTTAGCAAATATATGAATTAAATTTCGATTACGATCTAAATAATTTCTCAAATTAGTCCCTTTTTGCCAAGTACACCCAATCTATCTTACTCTTTTCTTCGATAAAATCCGCCCATTCATCGTCAAAAACCCCCCAATCGTCTATTCCATTTTAGCTGATGCCTGACTTTGTGTTGTTTCGCTTCAAAATAAATAGAAGCCATGAGAACCACACACACAAGTTTACTGCTGACCGGATTACTGATCCTCTTTTCGGGATTCGCCGGACAGGCACAAAGCAACACCTGGAAGCTGGAAGATTGTATCAGCTATGCTTTAGGGAAAAATATCCAGATCAAAAAGGCTGACCTTACCAACAGCCAAAACATGCTTTATTCGGAGCAGGCTCAGGCCAACCGCTTGCCTTCACTGAATGCATCTGTCAGCCAGAATTTTAACTGGTATAAAGGATTTGATTCCTTTACCGGGCAATATGGAAGCAGCAACGGTACCAACAGTTCCAACTACGCTCTTAATTCGAATGTCGTCCTTTTTAACGGGGAAAAGCTGACAAAAAAAATCAAGCAAGCATCAGTTAACCTGCAAGGTGGACAATTTTATTCCGAAACAGTCAGGGAATCGGTAGGGATCAATATCCTGAATGCATATATGCAAGTTTTGTTTTCCTACGAAAGTGTGAACAATGCGAAAAAACAGATAGAATCTACGACCCAGCAACTTGGGCTTGCAAAAGAAAGGGTTGATCTGGGAGTTATCTCAATGGCCGACTACCTTCAGATCAAATCTGAACTTGCCAACGAGAAATCTACACTCGCAACAGCTGCAAGTCAGTTAGCCATCAACAAAGTGACCCTGATGCAACTGATGGAACTGCCTGTGGATCCCAATTTTGAGATCAGCTCACCTAACCTGGACAGTTTACTGGTCACATCCATAAAGCCTGAGGCGCAGGAAATTTACAACCTTGCTCTCGGTATAAAACCACAGATTAAAAATGCAGCCCTGAACACAGAGAGTGCAAGTCTCAATGTAGATATAGCCAAAGCTGATTTTTTGCCAACGCTTTCTTTGGGTGCCGGATTGTCAAGCGGTTATTCAAGTCTGACCACAGGCTCGAACTACACCACCCAGCTTGAAAACAAAATCAATCCGTCGATAGGCCTCTCTCTTTCTATCCCGATTTTTCAGAAAAAGCAGGTTAGAACAAATGTAAGCCTTGCAAACATTGCTGTTTCGAATGCCGAACTGGATGAGATCAACACAAAAAATGGCTTGCGAAAAGAAATAGAACAGGCTTGTGTTGATGTAGAGAAGGCCAAATCGGAATATGCTGCAGGTCTCGAACTTCTGCAATCCAGCAAAGAGTCGTATGATGTGACAGACGAAAAATTCAAACAGGGACTGCTCAACTCGGTCGATTTTTTGGTTCAGAAAACCAACCTGATCACCTCTGAAAGCAAGATGCTACAAGCAAGGTTCAGTTTGATATTCAGTTATAAAGTGCTGGATTTCTACAAAGGAATACCGCTCGTCCTATAGACCAGAGACATGAGAGATATGACATGAGAGATAAGACATGAGACATAAGATATAAGACATAAGAAAAAAAACAAAAGGAAAATAAAATACTATACCATGAACAAGAAATTTTTATACATCGGATCAGCAGTGGTAATTTTAGCCGCCGGCTATTTTGCCTTCACCAAGTTGCGCGGTGCAGAACAAACCTACACTTTCGAAGCCGCAAAGGTTGGAAAAGGGACCATCAGCAATACGGTCACAGCTACCGGAACGCTCGAGGCCATCAAAACAGTAATGGTTGGCACCCAGGTTTCCGGTGTCATTGAAAAGCTCTATGTGGATTTCAATTCGCTGGTTAAAAAGGGACAATTGTTGGCTCAACTGGACGAAACCCCTCTTCTTGCCCAGCTGGATCAGTCAAAGGCATCAGTCGACATGGCCGAGGCTCAGGTCAAATACCAGAAAGCTACCTATGAAAGGTACAAGGCTTTGATCGCAAAGAAACTGATTGCACAGTCAGACTTCGATCTCGCCGAATACAATTATCTCAATTCTCAGGCTTCTCTGAAGAATGCCAAATCCGTTTATGACAAGAACAGAATCAATTTATCATATGCCAGGATATATTCTCCCATCGATGGAATTATTCTGAACCGTGCCGTAGATGAAGGGCAAACCGTAGCAGCCAGCTTCAACACGCCAACTTTGTTCACCATCGCCAACGATTTGACCCAGATGCGCGTGGAAGCCAAAATTGACGAAGCCGATATAGGCCAAATAAGTATGAACCAGCGTGTTCAATTTACGGTAGATGCTTTTCCTGATCTGAAATTTGCTGGTTCGGTATCCGAAATCAGGAAGCAACCGGTTGTTACTTCGAACGTGGTTACCTATACTGTTATTATTCAGGCACCCAATCCGGACACCAAACTGATGCCGGGCATGACTGCCAGCACCACTATTTATGTCAATGAAAAGGTAGATATTCAGGTCGTACCCGGGAAGGCTCTTCGCTTTAACCCAGAAGATGCAGTCTATGAAGCCTATCTGAAAACATTGCCCAGTGAAGTTGCGGGTAAAATGGCCAAAACAGTTGCAAAAAGCGAGAGTGGAAATACTAAGAGCTCGTTTATCTGGATCAAGAATGGAAGTGAGATTAACCGAATTGAAGTAAAAATCGGAGAGAATGACGGTATCAATTATGAATTGCTATCGGGTCTTAACCAGGGAGATGAGATCGTCCTTGCTATGACTGCCGTCAAAGCCACAGTAGCCACCAAAACAGTAGCCAAAAGCCCGTTTATGCCCCAACGTCCGGGACAGAAAAAATAATGACCATGGAAAATACAATCATCGAAGTCATCAATCTTAAGAAGGATTTTCAGGTGGGCGACATGACCGTCCATGCCCTGAAAGGGGTTAATCTGAAGATTCAGAAGGGGGAATTTGTTGCCATCATGGGAGCCAGCGGATCAGGAAAATCAACAATGCTCAATATTTTGGGTTGTCTGGATAAACCTTCGGCCGGCGACTACAAACTCGATGGGATCAGTGTATCGGAGTTGAATAAAAATGAACTGGCTGAATTGAGAAATGCAAAACTCGGCTTTGTTTTCCAGTCGTACAACTTATTGTCCAGAACATCGGCACTAGAGAATGTTGAGTTGCCATTGTTCTACAACAATAAAGTCACATCCAGGGAACGCAAAGAGCGTGCAATAGCTGCCCTCGAATCTGTGGGATTGGCCGACAGGATGCACCACATGCCCAACCAGCTTTCGGGCGGACAGCAACAGCGCGTGGCCATCGCCCGCTCTTTGGTGAACGATCCGGTTGTGATCCTGGCCGATGAGGCTACCGGAAATCTTGATACCCGAACATCCTACGAAATCATGGAACTCTTTCAGCGCTTAAATACTGACAGAGGTAAAACCATCGTTTTCGTTACTCATGAAGCAGATATTGCACGTCTAACCTCGCGGAACATTATTTTTCGCGATGGATGGGTGGTGAAGGAACAATTGGTAGAAGAGAAGTTACTCGCTTCTTATATGCTTAAAACATTACCTGTAGGAGAACACGAAGCTTAAACGACATAAGATGAACTATATAAATTTATTAAAGATCGCAAAAAATGCACTGATGCGTAACAAGTTCAGGGCATTTCTGACCATGTTGGGCATCATCATCGGTGTCGCTTCGGTCATCGCCATGCTTGCCATCGGACAAGGGTCGAAAAAAAGCATCCAGGATCAAATGTCGAGCATGGGTTCGAATCTCGTTTTCATCATGCCCGGGTCACAACAGCGTGGTGGTGTCATGATGGGAAATTCAAGCAGTCAGTCGTTGAGAATGGAAGACCTTGAGGCAATCCGGTTGAACTGTGAGAATATTTCGGCTGTTTCGCCGGAAGTCAGAACCAGCGGACAGGTGGTCTTTGGCAACGAAAACTGGCCAACATCAATCTATGGTGCAAATACAGAATACCTCGGCATCAAGAAATTCACCATTGAGAGTGGCCGTATTTTTACTGAAAAGGAAATTTCGAGTTTGGCCAAAGTGTGCCTGGTCGGAAAAACAATTGTCGAAAAAATATTCCCAAAAGGTGTAGATCCCATCGGACAAACCATCCGTTTTAAAAATATTCCGATGAAAATTATTGGCATATTGGGCGAAAAGGGCGAAAACTCTTTCGGGCAGGATCAGGACGACCTGATGATAGCTCCATATACCACTGTTCAGCGACGGTTTCTGGCAATTGATTTTATTCAGGGAATATATACATCTGCTGTCAGTGAAGAGAAGACTGAAGCGGCGATAGCCGAAATGAAAACAATCATGCGCAAGCAACACAAAATTGCAAAACCTGAGGACGATGATTTTAGGGTCATGTCTCAATCAGAATTGGTAAAAACATTTTCTTCGATCAGCGATATATTGACAACCCTTTTAGGCGCCATTGCCGGGATTTCACTTCTGGTTGGCGGTATTGGAATCATGAACATCATGTATGTTTCCGTAACTGAAAGGACACGTGAGATTGGTCTGCGTATGTCAATTGGCGGCAAAGGCCGTGATATTCTGATGCAGTTCCTGATCGAATCAACCATGTTGAGCGTTGTAGGAGGAGTGATAGGCATCCTGTTTGGTTACCTGATCAGTTCGGTGGTTGGAACCTTGATGGGCTGGCCGGTTGTCATCATGACTGAATCGGTCGTTGTATCGTTTTTTGTTTGCTCGGCAATCGGGATTTTCTTCGGATGGTACCCGGCAAAAAAAGCCGCAAGCCTGAATCCGATAGATGCTTTGCGCTATGAGTAAAAATTTTTGACGGGTTGCTATATGCTGTTTTTAGAAGTCGCTTTTTTTTAGCAGCGATAGCATCCCCACTTTTTAAATAGTCTGTATCAGTATCTTTTGAAGCCATTTATTATCTTTGATAAAAATAGAATCCATGATAAAATTTCCATCTTTATCTGATAGAAGTCTAAAAATAACCCTCCATGCCATTGCCTGGATGGTGATTATCCTTATACCGTTGTACCTGAACACTGTTTTTGGGGGAAATCAGCATAGATTGAATCAGTTTTACACGCATACATTCTCAGCGATCGTCGTTTTTTATGTAGGATATCTGTGGCTGGTTCCAAAGTTCTTTCTCAAGGATAAGTATTGGATCTACTTCATTATACTTTCAGGTGTGATCACTGCCTGCTATTATATGACTGCATTCATCAATGATCAACTCCTTTATGATGTTGTGGAAGATGCTAAATTTCAGGAATTTGTCAAGAAATTGGCAGCAACAGGAGTAGATTTCAAACCTCCAATGAAAGCATTCGGGTTTTATAACCACATCATTGCTTCTTTGTTGATTTCAGGTTTTGCGGTAGGTCTGGGAATCAATGAGAAATTGAAGCTTAACGAGAAAAAGCAAAAGGAGATGGAAAAGGAGAAACTGCATTCCGAGCTTGCTTTTTTGAAGAATCAGGTGAGTCCGCACTTCTTCTTTAATACACTAAACAACATTTATTCCCAGATTGGTATTGACGGACCGACTGCGCAGCAATCTGTGCTGAAGCTTTCGAAAATGATGCGTTATCTGCTGTATGAATCAGAACGTGGCGAGACGTTGATGAGCCATGAAATTGACTTCATGGACAATTACATTGATTTGATGAAGTTGCGGCTCAATCCAAGGGTCGATTTACAGATTAATTTCCCCAAAGAATATACAGATTTTTCAATCGCTCCGCTCCTTTTTATCCCATTTATCGAAAATGCGTTCAAGTATGGGGTTGGACAGAGAGGACCTTCCTACATCAAAATAGGGATGGAAATTGACAAAGAGCGGATCCTCTTCATCGCAGAAAATAGTATTTGCAAGAGTGGTCAAACCGGTGATCTGGAACATTCGGGCATCGGACTCGAAAATGTCAGAAAACGCCTGGCTTTGTTATTCGCTGGCAGGCACCAATTAAATATAGAACATGGAGAATCCGTTTTTGAAGTAAAACTTTCCATCCTTAAAGACAAATCTCCGGCATGAAGCTTAGAACTATTGCCATTGATGATGAACCGCTTGCACTTAAACTGGTAAGCGGTTATATTAGCAAAACTCCTTATCTGGAGTTGGTAGGTGCGTTCGACAATCCGCTTGATGCAATTGATTTTCTCTCAAACGAGGAGGCAGAGCTTATTTTTGTGGACATTCAGATGCCTGATCTATCAGGTATTGAATTTACCAGAACACTGGAAGCTGACCACAAAATAGTTTTTACGACTGCCTATGAAAAGTATGCCCTGGAAGGCTTTAAATTGAATGCGATAGATTATCTTCTCAAGCCTTTCAGTTACGAAGAGTTCCTGAAAGCTGCAGGTAAAGCCCATAAAATGGCTGAGCTCGAAGCGAGTGCTTTGCCAACAGTCGAGGCAAATAATCAGTTTCTGTTTTTGAAATCTGAATATAAAATCAGGCGAATCAACTTCAATGATATTCTGTACATCGAAGGGTTAAAAGACTACATCAAAGTGTATACATCGGGTGAAGATAAACCGTTACTGTCGCTCAATTCCATCAAATCGCTGGAGCAAAAATTGCCGGAAAAATTTATGCGGGTGCACCGTTCATTTTTGGTCAACCTCGACAAAATTGAAACGATCGACCGCAGCCGCATTGTTTTTGGGAAAGCATACATTCCTGTCAGTGACCAGTACAAAGCAAAATTCCAAGAATTTTTAGACAAGAACTTCCTGTAGATAATTTGTGGCCTAACAGGATATTTTTGGATTTTCTATTAAGCAGTCCAGTCTTTTGCATATTTGTTATATTTGGTTTTTAATAGAGACCAGACATATATGAAAAATCTTGCAGCAGCCCTCCTACTAATCTGTTTTTTTACCTCCTTACAAAATCTTTCCGCACAACCTGATCCTATTCGTAAAGGATTGGATGCCATTACCAACCAAAGCGTGAAAGGTCAGCTGGATTTTCTGGCGTCCGACTGGATGGAAGGTCGCAATACCGGCACCAAAGGTATTGCCATGGCGGCAGATTATATTACAAGCATGTTTCAGGTGTATGGATTAAAACCTTACAAAGCGCCTTTAAGCGGTGGCCGGGGATTTGGGCGTACTACGTTACAAATAGGCGAACAGGGTTTTTTTCAGGATTTCACCATGCTGAAGACACAGGTATCTAAAGAGCATCAATTATCGGTTGTGACCACAAAAGACAAAAGCACTTTCGCCCAGATTTTTAACTCCGAGACTGACTTCACTTTTGGCGGCCGATACAATCCTACCATTGGTGGTTTATCAGGTGAGGCACCACTCGTCTTTGTAGGCTATGGCATGTGTGACGAGAAAAATGGCTATGATGAATTCAAAGGGATAGATGTAAAAGGGAAAATAATACTTCGCTTGCGCGGATTCCCCGGACAGAAAGACACCTCCAGTTTGGCCTCCAAAAAATTCAGACCCAAGAGTGGCGATTGGCGTGAAATTTACAAGATTGAATCAAACAAGAATACCGTGGCCTTGCAAAAAGGAGCTATTGCCATCATTGAAATCAATACTTCAGCAGACCTGACAATCTTTGGCAGTCCGAAAAATGTGTTCCGCTTTTTCAGTGGGGATATGGAGTTCGATGAATATCCGGCAGAAATGTACAACAGCAATTTCTCCCTTTTGAGTGACAGTCTCGAAAAAGCCTTGCCTTATTTTGTTGTGTCAAAAAGATTGTCGAATGAACTTACCGGCAATTCCGGGATCAATATTGAAGCTTTTGAGAAAGATGTTGCAGCCAAGTTGAAGCCCGCATCTCAGGAGCTCGCCAACAAAAGTATCCGCTTTAATCTGAAAAATCAGATTCCTGAGATATATAGGGGCCGGAATGTGCTGGGTGTCCTTGAGGGTGAAAACCCCAATCAGGTAGTGGTTGTCGGAGCGCATTATGACCACAAGGGGAAATACAATGGTGTGGTTTGGAATGGTGCTGATGACAACGCTTCCGGGACTGTGGCGGTTATGACAGTCGCCAGGGCTTGCATGGCCACTGGAGTTAAGCCCAAACGTACCATCATTTTTGCCGCCTGGGATGGCGAAGAAGAAGGATTGCTTGGTTCAAAATATTTTGTTAAATATCCTGTTAAATCTGACATCTTTGCCAACATCAATTTCGACATGATATCCAGGGATAGCGATCGGGATACGCTGGGTGTCATGTGTGGCCTGACCTATACAAAAGCTTATGAGGTTCTCAAAACTGCTACTCAAAAAGATTTGGAAACCTACAAGATTGGCATCAAAATGAGTTATAATCCACAGGAAACGCCAAGTGGCGGGTCAGATTACAACTATTTTGCTGAGAAGAAAATTCCTGTCATGGCCTATATGGCGGCCATGCACAAAGATTATCACCGTCCGGGAGATAAACCCTATAAAGTAAACCTTACGAAAATGAGTAATGTGATTCGCATTGGGTTCTTAAATACCTGGATGCTGGCAAATGTAAATGAGTTAAAATGATAAAAATATTTTAGCTCAGCCCTGGAGGAATCTTGAACGAAGTGCTACCTTATTGACTTTCCCAACGCTGGTTTTCGGAATCGATTCAGCCCTCAGAACTTTCATGGTAATGGCTTCTCTTGGGAGTACTCCGGAGTCGACACTTGCTTTGACGATCATAATGATATCCCTGTCATCGAAAGTAGCGTCGTTTTTTGGGATAACAATCGCCAGCGGGATTTCTCCCCAGGTCACATCGGGAGCCCCAATCACAGCAACTTCTGAAACGCCTTCATGTTTGGCGATCACATCCTCGATTTCCAATGAACTTAGCCACTCACCACCCACTTTTATCACATCTTTGGTCCGGTCAGTAATTCTGATGCTGCCATTCTGGTTGACACATGCCACATCGTTGGTATGCATCCATCCACCCTCCCAGAGTTTCTCTGAATGAACATGATCTTTCAGGTACCCTTGCGTTAAATAAGGAGAACGGACCACTATTTCTCCTGGGGTCTTGTCGTCTTTTGGTACCTCATTCCCATCGGAGTCCACGACACGCATTTGTGCCATTCCAATGGGTTTACCGGTTCTGCTTCGAAGATCGACTTGCTCTTCGAGTGTTAGTTTCAGCTCCTCATCTGTAAGCTGAGACAGCGATAGTACCGGACACGTTTCCGACATTCCATACCCTCCAAAAATGTCGATGCCCCGTCTTAATGCATCGAGAGCCAATGCCTTTGGTAGTGCTGCACCTCCGATGATACAGGTCCAGCGGGAGAAATCACATTGTTCGGACAAAGGGTCTTTTAGCAGCATATTCAAGATGGTCGGAACACAATGGCTAAAAGTTACCTTGTGTGTTTCGAGCAGATTCAACAGTATGCCAGGCACATATTTGCCCGGATAGACCTGTTTTATCCCTAAAAAGGTAGCAATATATGGAATCCCCCATGCGTGGACATGGAACATTGGTGTAAGAGGCATATAAACTGATCCTGTGTGCATGCGACCCTGAACCGAGTTGACGGCCAGGGCTGCTGTGGTTGCCAGGGTATGAAGAACCAACTGCCGGTGAGAAAAGTAGACACCTTTTGGCAGCCCGGTGGTACCTGTCGTGTAAAAGGTTGTTGCCCTGGTATTTTCGTCAAATTCAGGAAAATCAAACTCTGGGGATGCCTCAGCCAGCATCTTTTCATATTCACCTTCAAACTGGAAATGGTTTTTAAATATTTCACCCCCTTCATCGATCAAAATAAATTTTCTCCCCTCAGTTATCCGGCCCCGGATACCTTCCAGCAATGGCAAAAATTCGGTATGGCAAATGATCACATCGTCTTCTGCGTGGTCGATCGTGTAGACCATCTGCTCTGGTGATAAACGCACATTGATCGTATGAAGTACGGCCCCCAGCATGGGAACTGCATAATAAGCTTCGAGGTATCTGTTTGAATCCCAGTCCATCACGGCTACAGTGCTTCCTTGTACTACTCCGATGGCGGCCAGGGCATTGGCAAGTCGGTGTACACGTTCCTTCCAGGTTTTATAGGTAATGGTTAGCTGATCGCGGTAGATAATTTCCTGTTCCGGATTATTAACCAGAGGAGCGGAAAATAGTTGTTTTATCAGCAAGGGATATTCGTAGGCCGATTTAGTTTTTTCAATTAAATTGCTCATGACGGTATATTTTAATAGCTATTTCGTATTTGAAACGGGTAGTTTGTTGAACGGGGTCAAATTTAGCAGTAAGTTTTTAAGAAAAAAGCGGGATATTTTTCTTATTCCTTGTGGTTGTTAACTGCCTTATTCCCATTCAAATCAATGAAATTCTGTTGTTTGAATGGAATTGTAAAGTGAAAAATGGAGCCTTTCCCCAATTCACTTTCCAACCAAATTCTTCCTCACCTGTATCCTGTGCATAGAATTCAAGGAGTTTACCTCATTTTGAAAATTGGTCCTGGACTCATTTAAAACCAGTTTCTCTTGTTTGTTTGTTGTAAGATAAAGTTTGAAAACTCACGAAGGTTAAAAAAAATTATTTATTACCTTGCTTAGGTTTAAAAGCCAAAGCGAAAATTATGTTAAAAATATTATTGCTGTCCTTGATGCTCATGGAAGTGCTTGCCATGAAGGCATTTGAAATGAATCCAGAGATGACTGATGAAAGGGGTCTCGCATCTGTCTACAGAGATTTTTTCTCCATTGGTGCTGCAATTAATCCCAGTGTCATTTCAGAAAAAGACTCAGTTCTGCTGATTCAGCAGTTCAATAGCATCACTGCCGAAAACAGCATGAAACCGGAATCTTTACATCCTTCTGAAGGTACCTGGAACTGGACAAAAGCTGACCAACTGGTCAATTTTGCCATCAGAAACGGGATGAAAGTCAGAGGTCATTGTCTGGTCTGGCACCAGCAAACACCCAATTGGTTTTTCGTGGACGGAGACAAGCCTGCTTCCAAAGAGCTGGTTCTGAAAAGGATGAAAGAGCACATTTTTACCGTGATAAACCATTTCAAAGGGCGGGTCTATTGTTGGGATGTCGTCAATGAGGCCGTGGCAGATGATAGCACAATCATCTATAGAGACAAGGGGTCAAAATGGTTTCAAATCGCTGGTGAAGACTTTATCGCCAAAGCTTTTGAGTTCGCACATGAGGCTGATCCCCAGGCAATTCTCTTCTATAATGATTACAATTGTACCAGACCCGAAAAGCGCGAAAGAATATATAAGATGCTGAAAAAGCTGATCGATAAAGGTGTTCCGGTGCAAGGAATGGGAATGCAGGGGCATTGGTCTATCTTTGAACCTTCTGAACAAGAGTTGCGAACTGCAATGGAGCGTTATTCTTCCCTGGGAATTAAGATCCAGATTACGGAACTCGATCTTTCGGTTTATAAGTGGGAAAAGGAGTCCAGAAAGAGAGTTGATATGGAGGATGACCCTTTCACTCCGGAACAGGAGAAACTGCAGGTAGAAAAGTACGACATGATTTTCCGGGTTTTCCGCGATTATCGAAAAGTAATTACAGGGGTAACTTTCTGGGGTGTTGCCGACCATCGTAGCTGGCTGAATAACTATCCCGTGAGGGGAAGAAAGAATTATCCATTGTTGTTTGATAGAAATCTGAATCCTAAGAAATCTTATTTCAAGGTTGTTGATTTTAATAACACTCAAGCAAAACAAACATCTTTTCTGAGCGATCCTTTTAAATTCCTCGAGAATCCTGCAATTTATGAGCTTAACCAGCTGGAGGGGCATTCTGTCTGTATTCCTGCCAAAAGTTCGGAAGAGGCTTTAAATCTCCAAAAATCAAAGTCTGAAAATGTGCTCATGCTGAATGGCACGTGGAAGTTTTACTTTGCCAATACACCGGAAGGTACGCCAAAAGATTTCTTTCTGCCAAAATTCAAGGACGCAGGATGGTCCGACATTATGGTTCCATCAAATTGGGAAATGCAGGGATTTGGCGATCCATTGTTCCGGAATGTCAACCAGCCATTTCGGGCGAATCCTCCTTTCATTCCGAGAGAAT
The DNA here is from genome assembly GCA_903881215.1 of uncultured Bacteroidia bacterium. Taxonomy (GTDB): domain Bacteria; phylum Bacteroidota; class Bacteroidia; order Bacteroidales; family Prolixibacteraceae; genus CAINVV01. Next base: position 3,511 of record CAIRSO010000454.1, on the reverse strand, counting down.
ATAATCCGACCGGTTCCTATCGCCGAACGTTTACATTACCTGTGGGCTGGAAAGGAAAGCCCATTTACCTGAGGATGGAAAAGACAGCTTCTGCCTCATTTGTATGGATCAACGGCAAAGAGGTTGGCTACAATGAAGGGGCGCAGGAGCCTGCAGAGTACGATGTGACAGAGTTTGTTAAACCGGGAGAGAACACCCTGGCTGTAAATGTCTACAAATATTCGGATGGTGTTTTTTTGGAGTGCCAGGACTATTGGCGGTTGGCAGGGATCTTTGATGATATTTGGATGTACACCACACCTGAAGTTCATCTGTTCGATTGGGTTGCAACGACCGATCTGGATGAAAAGTATGCTGATGCTACCTTGAAGCTGCAAATAGCTGTAACCAATCGATCGAAAAATACAAAAACAGATTACAAAATTCGAACCTCACTTCTGGATGAAAACAATGCTATAGTGAAAACCATCACATCCGATACGTTTTCTATTGAGGCAGGTAAAAAACAAACAGTTCAACTTTCATCGAATATCACAAATCCCCAAAAATGGTCGGCAGAGGATCCTAACCTCTATCATTTGGCCATGGAACTGATCAATGCAGAGGGGAAAACGGACGAGGTAATAGCCGGCAGAATTGGTTTCAAGGAGACAGAAATACGCCACCAGGTTTTTTATCTGAACGGCAAAGCCATAAAGCTGAACGGGATTAACAGCCACATGCAACATCCGGAAACCGGTCATGCAATGGACGAAGCCACCATCCGTAAAGATTTTGAAATCCTCAAGCAGTTCAACATCAATTGTGTCCGCACTTCCCATTATCCACCTGTATCCAGGTATCTGGAACTTGCCGATGAGTATGGCATATATGTGATTGATGAAACCGGGGACGAATCGCATGCCACGGAATATGTCTCAAAGAATCCCGACTGGGAGCCAATGTACCGCGAACGAGCCCGAAAAATGGTGCTTCGCGATAGAAATCATCCTTCCATTTTGTTTTGGAGTGCGGGCAACGAAAGCGGTGAAGGGCAAAATATCTGCGCTGTCATCAACGAAGGCAGGAAATATGATTCCACACGTTACTGGATGTACGGTGGCAATGCTTTTGCCCATCCATGCGAGGAGATAATCGGTCCACGGTATCCGACTCCTTTTGAGTTAAAAACGGAGGTTGGCATGATATCTGAAAAGGAGGATCCACGTCCTTCGTTTATGGATGAATACCTCTCCGTTGCCGGGAATGGCGGCGGTGCGCTGGACGACTACTGGGATGTGATCTACAAATATCCCCGCATCATGGGAGGCGCTATCTGGGATTTTGTCAGTCCGGGTTTACGAGAGCCGATACGAAAACTGGAAGATTCTTCCAAAAACAAGGTTCCGGCACACATCATGGGTCGTGCTAAAATTGCTGAAGGGCACCAGGGGAAAGGAATTGACCTGAACGGACACGACCAATGGGTGGAAGTGTATCAAAGTAATAATTTGGAAATTTCCGGGAAGGAGCTTACCCTTTCGCTTTGGGTATTCCCCCGAAATCTGATGAGCAGGGGGGGAACCTTACTCACGAAAGGAAACAACCAGTTTGGATTGCAGCAAGTGGGCAAGGACTCCATCGATTTCTACCTCTATACCTCCAAAAGAGTATCTGTCAGAGCAGCCTTACCCAAGGATTGGGAGCAGAACTGGCACCATGTGGCAGCCGTTTACAATGGGAAATCCATGGCAATATTTATTGACAACAAAAAGCTGGTCGAAAAGTCTGTTAGTGGTAACCTTGCGAATTTCCCTTTCCCGCTTAACATCGGAAGAAATTCTGAGTTGCATGGTCAGGAAACAAATGTTTATCTGTGCGATGCGGTAATGGATCAAGTGGCAGTTTTCACCAAAGCAATGGATGTCAATGATTTGTACTCTTCCAAACCTGAATTGAAGAATAGTGCAGCTATCTGGCTGGATTTTGAAAATGAGCAAAACGAAGGTCAATTCTTTAGTTACGGTATTGGTGCCCGAACATATGGCTGCATCTGGCCCGACCGTGTTCCGGAACCCGAAATGTGGCAAATGAAGAAATCTGCCCAACCTGTTTCAGTGAAATGGAGTGACAAGAAAAAAATGGAAATTATGATTCTCAACCGCTTTTTCTTTACATCACTGAAAACGATTGAAGCAAGATGGAACCTCGAAGAGAACGGAATTTCTGTCGCAACAGGTAAATTTGATGCGAAGGCGAATCCACAAGGATGGGAAATTGTCAGGCTGCCGATCACCAAACCTCTGATAAAAGCAGGTGCAAGCTATCTCCTCACTGTCAGTTTCCATTCGAAAGCGCAGACAAAATGGGCGCCGAAAGGATTCGAATTGGCCTGGGATCAACTGGAGATGCCTTGGTCGGTGCAATCAATGCAAGCCCCGGCTGCTCTACAAACCAAATCACTCAAAGTGGACGATTCCGAGGGCTGGTTAAAAATTACCGGGACAAATTTCGAATACACTTTCAGCACGGTTGATGGAAGATTAAAATCTCTGAAATCCAATGGGAAAGAGCTTCTCAAACAAGGTCCGCAGCTGAATGCCTGGCGAGCTCCCCTGGCCAACGAGCAGGATAACTGGACCACCTATTCGGTCAATGTTATCCCAAAAACCGAAGGATATGGGAATATGATTTCTACCTCATGGTATGCGCTTGGTTTAGACAGAATGAAATACACACTTGAAACTTTCGAATGTAAAATAGAGAATGAGCAGGTGGTTGTTCATACCCATGAGATTGTCCTCTTTGGCAATAGCAGCAATTCCGGTTTTGATAATGATGTGATTTATACTATTTCCGGAGATGGGATGATGGAGATGAACCATACCATCAACCCAAGCGGGAAAATGCCTGTTTGGTTGCCCCGGATAGGAACGAGCTGGATCCTTGACCAGGATCTGAAACAGGTTGGGTGGTTTGGCCGCGGGCCGCAGGAGAACTACCCCGATCGTAAATCAGGCTACAGGATTGGCAGCTATCAATCAACCGTCGAAGGAATGTTTGTGCCTTATCTGCTTCCCGAAGATTGTGGACTGAGAACCGATAACAAATGGGTGAGATTCTTAAACAGCGATGGTGCCGGACTGGAATTTTCAGCTCAGCAGCCGTTTAATTTCAATTGCTACAACTATTCTACCGAAAATTTGTCGAAGTCAAAGTATACCTGCCAACTGGTAAAAACGGATGCGATTACCTTTAATTTTGACTATCAAACAACCGGTGTTGGTTGCACTGCCAGGGCGGTTTTCAATAAATACCAGACCATCCCTAAGTTTATTCAGTTTACAAGTTTTATCAAACCAGTTGGCAAGTTGTAGTTATCTAGTTACAACTTAAAAATGCATTAATTATCCCAGAGGGATATTATGTTTATAGAAAAATGGATTATGCGTGCAGATATACGACCCCAGCCGGGGTCGAACAGCTTTCTAATCATCATTTTCTATAAACATGTGACCTCTCTGAGGTCCAT
>CAIRSO010000453.1 GCA_903881215.1 uncultured Bacteroidia bacterium | reverse complement strand
GTATAAATTATTTATAGAATAAAAATCATATGTATTTGTCTTACCTTTGTAAATGCAAATTCCATAAAAACGAGTGTGTGAAACTTCAGAAAATAACATATACTCATTCCTAAAATGAAAATAATACTTCAATCTTTTTAAAGCCTCTTTTCTAAATAATAAACCTTTCGGTTCATTGTAAATATCAACAGGATGTACAATACCTAAGTAACCATTTGGTGATAACATATAAAAGCAATTTTCCAATACACATTTATAGAGATTGGTTTGCTGACCCACTAGAAGCGGATAATTTTGACCAGAATTTAGGAAGACAGAAGTACATTCTGTTCCAAGCATTTCTTCCAGGTACATTTCTTTCAGGCGCTTGTCTGCAAGAAAATCAGTTTGCAAAGCGCGAACTTTGGGAGCAGACTCGCTTCGTATGGCAATTTCAGGATACTTTTCAGAAATAATGCCGCTCTCTTCAAATTGTAATTTTAACCAGGGCGGATTACCTGCAATCAAATCAAAACCACCGCGTTCCCAAAACACATCCAGAAATTCGAGTTGCGGGTGGAAGAAGTGGTATTGCCTGGCCAATTGACTTACCAGGGTGAGCCGTTGGTTATTGTCGAAGAGGTCGCGGGTTTGGGTGGTTTCTACTACTGCCTCCGCAAACAGGTCGCGCTTTTCGGGGGCCGGTTCCATCGCAAAGCTAAGCTGCACTTCGGTTTCGAAGAGTTTCTGTTGTCCGCGGCGTTCCACAATGCCATCGAGCGCCTTGTTGGTGTCAAGTTCCAGAATGGCGGAGATGTCTTGCCAGTATTGCTGGCGCGTGGGGATCTCCCCGGCCTGGCGCACATCCCAGAACCAGAGGCTGCACCAGTAGTCCATCACCATTTTCAGTTTGAAATAGGGAGCATTCTGGCGGTTGCGCTGGTCGGCCAACCGCTCCTTCTCGTCGTAACTGCGGAGGGCAAGATCGGCTTGCTCATTTTGGCGGTAGGCCCCGAAGATGGACTGCTTGTTCGAGGTTTGCAGATTGATGGTCCGCTGAAACTGGTAGTATTCTGCCAACAATTCGTCGATCTTGTTGCAGATCTGCTTCAACTGCGCCAACTCGGTCAGCGAAATAGGTTTGCACCAATCCTTCTTCCAGTTGGTAACCTTCTTCGCTTCGGGATCGTACTCCTCTTTCAGCATTTTAATCCCGGCAGATGGCACCATATTCTTATCAGGCAGCAGGAAATGGTAGATTTCGTCCGGCTTGCGTCCGTGCCGAATCTTATCGAAATCTGTATTTGGTTTAAATTCGAGTTGGCGGGGTGCCATTTCCCACCATTCTTTTTTGGACTGCTGTTTGGTGGTGATCCCTCTGGCATCGGTATCTTCGGCAATTTCTTTGGCTGGATAGACCTTCAGCCAGGCACCCACCACTGCATTGCCTACTGCCAGCCGGTTGCTAAAGAAAGGAGTTTCCATCTCCTTGTGGATCACATTGAGCCAGAGGGAGAGTTTGCCCAGCTCAATGGCAGTCGGGTTCAGGTCGACACCATAGGTATTGTTGGTGGCAATGTAGGCTTTAATCTTTTGAAGCTCCTCCTTGAATCTGTCGGGCTGTACTTTCCACTCCACTCTTCCGGCATTGTGCAGCTCCTTCTGCCGGTAGTTGAGATAAGCTTCAGAAAGCTGGTTGATCATTTCGTTGTGAAAAGCTGCGGCACCCATGGCCGGTTCCAGCAATTTCAGCTCCAGCAGTTCGGAGGCCTTCATCTTGTCCTGGTCTAGTTTTTCCAGGATGGGCTTCAGGGTATATTTTACCGTGCAGCGGGTAAGTACTTCCGGCGTATAGTAGGAAGCAGATTTCTGGCGGTCCCGGCCACTGAGCCGATAGACAAATGTTCCTTTTTTAATAATGGAATCGTGCCGGTTGTCGTCTTTCAGAATTTCGTTCTCCTGAAAGTCATCCCTTCTCATCCGGGGTACCAGGTAGGTTCCTTCGTTGGGGGCATCCGCCTTGTGCACTTCGATGTAATCCTGTTCGGCGTAGAATCCCCGGTAGGCCAACAAACTTTCATAGACACTGCCCAGCTGGTTGATACCCAGATTGGCATAGCTGATGCGTCCGCGTGGACGTCCGCGTTGCTGTTTGGTGAGGGAGAGCCGGCAAATGATATCCTGCCACACCTTGTTGCGGAATTTCACCTTGTGCAGGTGGTGCAGTTTTTGGTTGTTGAAAAGTGGAGAGTCGATGTGCCGGACTTTGAAGCTTTTGTTGTTGCCATTTTCGTGTTCGCGGTAGCCGGAACTCAGCAATTCGAACAACTTGGACAAGGAGTCGTGGAAGAAATAGCCATTCAGGCTGCTGTCTGAATGAAGTGGTACCTGCTCCAGGTCTCGGAGCATTTCCAGCGAATAACCTTTGTTGTAAAGCGGGTCATTGCTTGGCAGGATATCGAGATCTTCGCGGCTTTCGGCATAGAAGATAAACAGCATCCGGTAGATGAAAGTGAGGCAGTCGTCTTTGATCTGGGATTCAAAGGTATCATCTGTTTCATCGAAATCTTCGCGTAAGACAGTTTTTTGATAATGGAGTGCTTCATTGGCTAGGGCTTCCACCGCATGGATGATTCCCTCTTTCAGGTCTTTGGTCACCTCGTAGGCGCTCTTGTGACTATCCTCCTCGAGCTGATCGAGCAAGACCATGTTGCTGTCGGGGGCCATGGTCTCTTTTCCTAGAAGGAGATAAAAAAGTGCGTAATAGTTGGCGTTTCTATTGGCAGTTGCTTCGGAGAAAAGCTCTTCGAGGTCGATTTGCAGGTAGCTTCCCCTGAACCACTTTTCCTGCTCGAGCAGAAACACGGTGTTTCCAGCCAAAAGCAAAATGTATTTTGGCCTGAGGTGCTGTTCCATCAGAAACAACTCTGAGATGGCCTTGTTGATGACTACCGGAGAAATTTTCAACTCTTCCGGAACTTTGAAAACCCTTTCCCATTGCAGTCGGTGATACCGCTGGGGAGGATTGGATTGTGTTTCGTCTTCGACATTGTACCGCTGTTCAAACAAGCCATCGGGGTCTGTGTCATCCTCCCTGATCAACGTCTGCATCTCCATTACCATCAGATGTACCTGATCTCCACGGCAGAGAATATGCCTTATGGGAATAACTTCATGTTCGGACAGGTGAAACAGTTGATTGTATTGAGGATGTGAGCCATCATATCCCATTGCATTCAATAAGAGCGTATGAAATTGATGGCTTTCAAAAATCTGGTCTTTTGTTCTAAGCTTTCCTTCGATGATGAGCTGTTTGTAACGAAAATAGCGATCCTTGAGCGGAGAAATCCGTTTGTTGAACTCTTTCACATCCTCTGCAGAATAGCCCGTCTTCGCAATTACTTTCGAGGTAAAATCCTCGTCGAAATAGTTGGAAGAGAAGTAGTCACCTATATTTTGAATGAATTTGTTCATGGCAGATCAAAGGTTATAAAATACGGCTAACACCTTCAAATAGGCATCCCCTTGCAGGGAGGTGAGATCCTTGAAATATTGGCTTGAAGTGGATAAAATGGTTTCTATTTCGCGTTGTTTGGAATCTTTAATCCGGGCACGGAAATTTCCTGTAGAACCTTCACTAAAGTCAAGTTCCAATTGATTTAGCGCAGCAAAATACCAGGTATCTATATGTTGTTTGTAATCATTGAGTTTGATTTCCATCTTTTGTTCAAGCTCTTTCTGATCAGCTAGCATGTGCTTGTTAGTATGTACAACTGCATTTCCCAGGAGCCCTTTCAAAAGGAGAAGTTCATCTTCCGGTATCGATTCTGTATATAGTTTCTCATTTAATTTAAACTCACTGATAAAATCATTCAGATGGATGGGTGTTCGATGGTTGGTCCCATCCAAATTTAGTCCGGTAACAATGAAGTCAGCAATGACGGGTTGCCCCAGGTTATTTGAAACCTGAGCCTGGAAAATAAACCAGGCAGTGTTATTCGGTAGCTTGTTTGTCTTGGCGACGAGTGCAACATCTTTATCAACGCTGGCTTCCAGTTTGGTCATGAAATATCTGATGACCGGATGCAGTTCGTACAATACCTGGAATTCGGCCCATTCTCCCTTTTTCTTACGGGCTTCTTCGATGGATTTTTGAACCAGATCTTTATCCAGTGTTAACTTATAAAGCTGCCCCAATTTTGGTTTTGATTCAGGCGGCAGATCGTATAAAATTTGATTGAGTTCTTTGGTATTCAGAATTTCAAGATAGCCATCATTTATGGCTGAGATATCTTCTGAGCTTATTTGTTTGGAGGCAATTAGCTGTTCGAACAGTTCCGAATAGAACTTCCCCTCATTGGGATAAATGGTGAGATTTGTATCAAAAGGTTGATTTGTTATCGTAACTGCGGTCGAATCGTCCTGACCGGCAAAAAGGGTTGAGAAATCAAACCCGGCCATTTGTTCACTCAAGGTATCCAAAAAATCCTCATTTTGAGTCAGGATGGCCTGCTCCACCAATTGCTCTTCCTTATTGGCATCGTACAATTTCATGACCGATCCGGCGTCTCCCAAAGTTTTATAAACAATCTCCTCTTTTTGGGTCAGCCGTTCAATAATATGCAGGTCAGTCATTAATCCTTCAATATCTGATTCGGCTATGATATAATGAATGTACGGAGTTTTCTTTTGCCCATACCGGTCGATACGGCCATTTCGTTGCTCCAGGGTGATTAAGGACCAGGGAATGTCATAGTTAAACATGCGGTTGCAGTAGAAATGAAGATTGACCCCTTGTGCCCCGGCATCTGAGCATAACAATAAACGTACGTCACTGTCCTGCTTGCCAAAATCTTCAATGATTGCCTGCTGATCGGTATCCGACAAGCCTCCGTCAAAAGTCTTGATGGCCTCATCAGAAATGCGAAAATCTTTGGTGAGCAATTCTTTGAGTTTGGTTAAAGTAGCTATTCTTTCTGCGAAGATGACATATCGATCATCTGACTTTCTTCCAGACCAGCCCAGGTTAAGAAGTGTTTCTTTCAGGGTTCTGTACTTGGTATCCGAATCAGCGTGGATGATGTTTTCAAGTTTTGATTTGAGTTCCTTTAATATTTCAAGGTTTTCAGAAATTGCTTCAGGATTCGAACTGCTATATTTAACTTTTTCAATTCTGTTGTTTATACTTGACAAAGCGGCAGAAGGTGAAGACATGAAGGCCTTGAATATTCCAACTGAAAAAAGGAAATCGTCCTTGGATTTTCCGTCCCTGAATTTTGTGATGGCCTTAAATTTTATCTCCTGCTGATATTGCAAAAAATCTGTTTCAGTTATGGAAAGTTTAGCCGAGACTCTAATGATTTGCCTCTCCTGGAAATTGGCACGTACAGTTTCGTCAGTGATATCATTTTTGAATCGTCTGACATAGTAAGGCTCAACATTCGATTTGTCGTAATCCCCATTGCGGGGAATTGCCGTTGGCTCAATCATGTGAATGAGATTGGCGAAATTCTCTTTTCTACCGTTGTGGGGTGTGGCAGAAGTAAGGATGAGTGATTCGCATTTCTTGGCAATAAACTGAGCCAGGTCACCCCGGTCGCTTTTGTCGTTCGCAACAGTATGACACTCATCTATCGCCACCACGTCCCATCTGGATTTCTCGAGATAATGCCTGAATTTTGCATTATTTTTCAATGTATCAATGGAGATAATGGTTTTGTCGTAATATTCAAACGGATTCTTATTTGCCGGCAGCTGGGATTTTATTTTGGCAATCCCTTCTGAATCTAATCGTACCAGTGGAATCGCGAAACGATGCCATAGCTCTTGTTGAAACTGGGCCAAAATTGATTTGGGAGCCAGTACCATGATCCGTTTCCCTTTTCCACGCTTGATCAATTCGGCCAGAAAAATTCCAACTTCGATGGTTTTCCCTAATCCTACTCCATCAGCAATCAGTAGTCGGGGCCGAGGCAATTGCAAAGCCTTTAAAGTTGGGGTAAGTTGGTATTCTGCAGCGTTGATGGCAGCTTTGTGCCCTATGACAATTTTCTCAGAGAATACTGCTGCATTTTTTATTTGTGTCTCAAGGAATAACTTGGTTTTGCGGTATCCGGTATCATTGTCGGCAACCAGTCTTGATTGATTGGGATCGATGGGTTTAATGTCGGAGTCGATATTCGAATCGAAGGAGAATCTTTTCCCTTTTACCAATTCGCTAATACCTTCTGCATCAATCAGCCATGTTCCATCGTGATTGATGTTGGAGTTCGTGATAATAAAGTCTTCGCCTCTTGTGGAAATGCGTTGGCCAATGGTTAGATTCATAAAGGGTTAAAGGTTCTTCATTAAGATCCAGGATAGTATTGAATTGTCAATGCAGAACATGCAATTTACAAAACTATTTATCAAAATATATTGGCAAACCTTATTTTGTGGTATTTTATTTTTTGCATTGTTGATTCAGCTGTATATAATTTGTTTTATAATGGTCACTTGGAATATCTACAAAAGGAAGTATTGCTTTACAGGAATTGTCTAATAATTATCCAATCCATTTCTCCAGATTTTGCTGGATATCTTCCTGCCAGGTTCTCACAAGACTTTGATCTGCTTTTGCTTTTGAAGGAACTGCTAACAGGATCACACTGCAAATCTTGTCCATTCCCAGATAATCCGGGGTCGGGAAAAAGCACCCCTTTATTTCAGATGATTCTGATCCGGGATAGAGTAAGGCGACTCTTTTTGCCTTGTAAAATTCATGATAAACATACATCTGGCGCAAATCATCAGGAGAAGGGTTGTACCCATTTAAGTTCTTCCACTTTGTGTCAAGAACTAGACAATTTTCCATGTCTTTGTTGATCACGATATCTGGTCTGATGGAGGAGCGGGAGCCTTTGTCTGGTTGCCAGAAGAATTTGGATGTTTGTGCAGAAATTGTACTGGCCGATGGTAGGTTTTTTCGTAAGCTAACAAATACAAATTGTTCCCAAAGTTTGTTCATATCGAACATCAACGCCAGAACATGATTTCTACCTTCTCTCAGATCAGGATGATACTGAAGCAGAATCAACTTAGCAATTTCGATTGCTTTACTGTATGATTGTGTTTTACGGTTGAAAACCATTTTATCAAAAGTGCTTTCGGATACCTTGATGTCGGGCATTTCCGGAAAGTTTAGGAATAAATTACCAATCCTGCTGTTCAGGGCTGCATTCGTATTGATCTGCCTGAGCAACCGGAGGGTTTTGAAAAGAATGAAGTGGATTTTATGTTCTGCATCATAAGTGGAATGTCGTACATAAAACCGTTCCTGATGGGTCAGGTTTTGTTGCATTTGCTGTGCGAATTGCAGACTACCCTTCAATGCAGTTACATTGCCTTCCTTCTTTCGGTATTGCTTGACGAGTCCATTGTGAAGTAAGTATTCCACTTCCCGAATAAACAACTCAAAATAGAGGTCGAGAATGGAATTTGGTTTTATCTTCAGATTACTGTGGCTGGGTGTTTTAATGTCGAAATTGCCAACTGCCCGCAGCATGTCAATTAATATTTTTCCCCATTTGATTTCTTCCTCCTTGGAGGCTGCCGCCTTATCTGCTTTGGGTAATACTTCAATCAGTGTATTGCCAACCTGAATCGCTCCAACAAATTCATTGAACTGCACACCAT